>QWQG01000065.1 GCA_003670925.1 Planctomycetota bacterium
ATGTCCATCCTATCGAGAGGGAGACTGCATCCGTGTTCTTACTTTGCCGTCGGTTTCAGGTACGCGTCATCCAGCTTGCCACACGACCACAGGAGTCCCCGTGTGACCAAGTCTAAATAACGCGCATCGCCAACGGTGTCGTTGTTGTGCCCAAGAGTAGTCGCGAAGATTTTTGTCTTGTCACGATAATTGTTCGTCCAGACGACCGCTGCATCCTCGGCGCCTGCCTGCTGACCCTGTGCCAAAGCACTTGCTGTGTCCAGCAATTTATTCTCGCTGTTGTTATAAAGTTCTTCATTGACCGTGGTCCAGTCAGCCAGCCCCTGCGTGACAGGATGATCAGGCGCCACAAAACCGATGTTGATCGGAGCCTGCCGACCGTGTCCGGTCGATTGCAGTCCCGTGAATTCAAACCACGGAGTCACCGCTTTAGGGTAACCTTCGCTCCGGTAACTGTGCATGCCACAATGCAGCAGCACCGCCGGGAGCCCCTGACGATGCGGTTCCAGAATGCGTTCTATAATCGCTAGGTCTTTGACGTCCGATGAGCATTCGTCGTGAATAATGACGTCAAAGCCTTCAGCCCAGTCCGACTTTTCGTAAACCGGATTCAAATGGCTCGTGGTGGTGTCCTTGTCCCAAGCAATCACCACCTCCACATGGGCTCGTGCAGCAATGCCCTTCGCCAGCAGATCCTTCTGCGTGTTGTAGTCATGGCAGCAACCACCCAACACAAGCAACGCTCTGACCGGCTTGATCTTTTCTTCCGCGCGTGACGAACCCGCGGAGACCAATAGCAGACTCGCCACGGCGAAGGCGACGATGGACTTCGGTGATCCAAACTTCAGCATCAGACAGATTCCTCGGAAAGTGGGACTTAAAACATATGCACGACGGCTGACATCATACACACGTTGGAACGTCCTGTGCCATGCGCCAGCATCTCGGCTTTGCCATTGGCCACGGACAGGCGGACTGTAATCTAGGTTTTATCCTCCGCGCGGCAATGAGTGAGACAATTGGTGAGCGGCATGCGTCAGCTTGCCGGTCCAAAAACGAAGTACCGGAGGGCTGACGCCGCTTCGCTCGCCGGACTCATTTCTGGCCGCGCGGAGTAGATGCGCCGACATTCAGATCAATGTCAGTCACTTTCCGCAATCGATTTAGAATCGTGTCGTTCCGCAGCCTCCAGCTGTCGTGGGCCCTGTTAATATTCTGGGAGTCATTGATCACGATACATCACGTGACATTGTTTGCAGTTTTTTTGCAGCGACATGAAGGCCGCGGTAGCGCTAGTCGTGTCGTTCGCATGAAGTGCTGCATGCAACGCCTGAGCTGCGCTGTCGGATTCGGTCAGCAATTTTCTGAACATAGCATCGTATGCCGCAGCGTGTTTTTTTTCTGACAATTGGCGGTTGGCTTCGTGCAGACGTTCTTTCAGTTGCAGAGCTTCCTGCCAGGCGCTCAGATCCGGATGAGCGGCGGGTGCGTTCCAGGAGGTGGCTGCGCATCGTGTCAGATTATCGAAATTACGATCGATCCGGGCCATCGCGGCGGGCAGTGATTCGACTTTCGCGACTTCCACAAGTTGCGGCAATGCGGTTTCGTCGGACGGCACGGTATAGTCTTCCACGTCCCGCCACAGGCCTTGGTAATCCCGACTGGTCCCAGCGTTCTCCATGATCTTCAATGCCCCGGCGGAATCCACGAGCCCCTTCGCGCGGCAGACGATGGCGGCGGCAGCTGGCCCCCGATGTTGGCCGTGGTGACAATGGATGTAGAGCGGCGTCTTCGACTGCCGCGCCGCGCGAGTCAGCGACAACTGCACGGAGAGCGGAATGGTGTCATAGCCAAATGGAATGTGCACGTAGCCAATGCCGTACTTCTTCGCCATCTCAATGTCGGGGGTTGCTCCGTCCACGCTGACGATCGTTTGCACTCCGAGCGTCTTCAAACTCGCGAACGCCTCGTCGCCGACAGGTTCACTGCCGGACCAGATGTTGTCCGAAAGCTGCATCAGATTGTGCAAACCCGGCATTTCAGGCAGCATTTCCTGCTGAGCTGCGGCCGAATCGTGCCAGAGGGCGGCGATGACAAGTCCGAACAAAAGTTTGTACATGGGGCGCACGAGGGACCGGTGTTTTGCAGGATATGTCAACAATACTGTATGCATCAGACTCTGATCGGCGTCCGGTTTGTCTGATAATCGTCGGATTTTTGCTAGGATCTGCAATTCTGCAGCGAACAGCACCCCTGCGAAACGATTTCACGCCTCACCGAGGAGAACGATAATCATGCTTTCAGCAGAACTCGAACGACTTCAGAAACTGCGCGACGCAGGCACGCTGTGGAAGTACCCGCTCTCGATTCCGTTCTTCGATCCGGATGCGGTTTGAGTTTTACCCCACTTCATATGTGACTACACCGTGACGCTGGGCGCGGCTGATGCGGTCGGTGGCGTACAGACCTGCCAAAATAAATTCGACACACGAAGCACGCACGGCGGCGTTGTCTGCCGCGTTCACTTCGAACGCCTTATCCCAGATCGGCGGAATTCGTTTGAGCAGCGTTTCATAATGGGCACTGGGCAGCATATCACCGACTTCGATTTTGACACCCTTGGCGAAAATCTGGGCGATGGATTCTAGTCCATGCTGTTCGACGTACTCTTCGAAGACAGACTTAATGGCTTCGGCAATGACCGAATCCAAAACTTGCCGCTCTGTCATCTGATGACTGCTCATCATGTCCACTTCTAGCTTGCCGAGCGATGAAGAATACAAGTGTCCCAGATCGCTGATTCGCGGGACGGCAGGTTTCTCATTCAGCACACAAGCACGACGTCGCGCGCTAGCGATCATCGTTTGATAATTGGCAATACTGAATCGCGCGCTGACCCCGGAATGCTGATCAATGTAGCGGCTCTTGCGAGCCGCACGACTGACTTCTTCGATGATCTGTTTCATAAAGAACGGCACGACGATCGGGAAGTCGCCGTCGAGCGACAGTTCACATTCCTGTTCCATGATCTGAATGCCCGTGTCCCGCTCGGACGGATAATGCGTCTGGATCAGACTTCCGATACGGTCCTTGAGCTGCGGAATAACTTTGCCGCTGCGGTTGTAGGTCGCCGGATTGGCGGAAAACAGAATCATCACGTCCAGATCAAACTGCACTGGATAACCACGAATCTGCACATCGCGTTCTTCCAGAATGTTGAACAGGCCGACCTGCACGAGTTCGTCGAGTTCCGGCAGTTCGTTCATCGCGAACAGACCACGATGCATGCGCGGGATGAGCCCGAAGTGTAATGCGTCTTCGGCGGACATGCTGGTTCCGCCCGCGAGTTTCGCAGGGTCGATTTCGCCGATGATGTCGGCAAACTTCGTGCCCGGTGCCAAGCGTTCGGCGTACCGTTCTTTCCGAGGCCACCAGCGAATGGCGATCTGTTCCGGCGGCAACTCAGCGATGCAGCGTTTGCCTGCAGATGTGATCGGCTTGTACGGATCTTCGTGAACCGGACAGCCGGGCAGGTCCAGATACGGAATCACTTCATCCAGAAATCGGGGAAGCGCTCGCATCATGCGACTTTTCCCTTGGCCTTTTTCCCCCAGAAACAGAATGTCGTGGCCCGCCAGCAGGGCGAGACTGATTTCCGGAACCACCGTGTTTTCGTAGCCCACGATCCCTGGAAAAAGTTCGGCACCGCTGGCGAGCATTGTCTGGAAATTTGAGCGAATTTCTTCTTTCACATTCCGTGACTTCCAACCGCTAGACTTCAATGCGGCAAGATTGGTAGGGTGATTTGTGGAATTCATGCGTGCGAGATCCGTTCAAAAGCAAGACGTTGTTAGACTGCCCGGGATTGTAGACTTGTCGATCGAGTTCGTCATGCGTTTTCTCAGATCGCCCTTCAGGTTCGTGCCCCGGAATGTTTTATGCCATGGCTTCAGGTTTACGATCCGCTGAATTCACAGTTTCTCTCCACGCTGGTCGCCGCGCTGCCGATTGTGGTGCTGCTAGGACTTTTGGGATGGGGTCATGTGAGTGCTCACGTCGCGGCCGCGGCAGGACTTATCACTGCGCTAGGCGCCGCAATCTTTGTATTTCACATGCCTGCCACGACGGCGCTGGCGGCGGCCGCGCACGGCGCTGGCTACGGACTGTTTCCCATCGGTTGGATCGTAGTCATGGCCATTTTCCTTTACGCCCTGACGGTGGAAACGGGGCAGTTTGAAGTGGTGAAGCGGTCGGTGGCGGCGCTCTCACCGGATCGCCGAATTCAGGCACTGCTGATTGCGTTCAGCTTCGGCGCGTTTGTCGAAGGAGCGGCAGGGTTTGGCACACCGGTCGCCATCTCGTCGGCGTTGCTGATCGGAGCCGGTTTTCCTCCGCTACAGGCGGCGGGAATGGCATTGATCGCGAATACAGCTCCGGTGGCTTTTGGAGCGTTGGGGACTCCGATCAAGGTGCTGGCCGATACGTCGGGGTTGGATGAAATGTTGCTGAGTCAGATGGCTGGCCGTCAGTTGCCATTCTTTTCCCTGCTGATCCCGGCGTGGATGATCTGCACCATGTCGGGCTGGCGCGGTCTGCGCGGTGTGTGGCCTGCGGTCCTTGTTTGCGGAGGAGTTTTCGCAGTCGTGCAGTTCTACACTTCTAACTACATAGGGTCACGCTTAGTGGATGTGGCCGCAGGCCTCGCGTCGCTCATTGCATTAACGCTGTTCGTCAAGGTTTGGAAGCCGCGTGACGTGTGGCGTTTTGCCGATGAAGTGGTGGTTGCCGATCTTCCGATCACCACAGCGGACAGTCGGGCCGCTGTCATCTCAGCGTGGTTTCCTTGGGCACTGTTGTCTGGGTGTGTGTTCGCTTGGGGTCTGCAGGATGTAAAATCATTTTTTGATGACCACACCACAGTCAAGTTCGCGGTGCCTGGACTCGATCAGCAGGTGCAGCGCAACACAGAAGTTGCGGTGGATGCCAAACCAGAGGTTGCGGAGTTCAAGCTCAACTGGCTCTCAGCAACCGGCACGTCCATCTTTACCGCGGCGGTATTGTCAGCGATCTGGATGGGAGTAGCACCCGTCGTGTTTGGTCGTGTTCTGCTGCGGACGATTACGCAGATGCGGTCTGCGCTGCTGACCATTACATTGATGCTGGCGATAGCCTACGTGACTCGATACAGCGGCATGGATGCGACGCTGGGGCTCGCATTTACAAAGACGGGGGTCTTGTATCCGTTCTTCGCCGCGATGCTCGGTTGGCTGGGCGTCGCGCTGACAGGTTCGGACACGTCCGCCAATGCGCTCTTCGGAAGCCTGCAGCGGATCACGGCGGAACGACTGGGACTCAATCCCATTCTGATCTGCACGGCGAATAGCACCGGTGGTGTGATGGGAAAAATGATCGATGCTCAGAGTATCGTCGTTTCAGCTGTGGCCACGCAGCAGACCGGCAACGAAGGCCAGATCCTGCGCTTCGTCTTCTGGCATAGCGTGGTCCTTGCTTGCATGATGGGCTTGCTGACTCTGGCCCAAGCGTATTGGCTGACATGGATGGTCCCAGGGACAAGGTAATCCTCGCGAAACGAGTGTCCTGTTCAGTCGCGGAACATCAGCGCTTCAGCCAATTTCAGCAATGACTTTTCCGTCTTCGATTCTGGCTTCGTACGGCGTCTGGCAGATACGCTGATTCAGGCAATGCTGTCCGGTGCTGACGTCGAACTGCCAGCCGTGCCAAGGGCAGGTGACGATGTTTCCGCGGAGCGTGCCCTTACCAAGCGGCCCGCCGGCGTGCGGGCAGATGCCGTCGACCACATGAAACGTACCATCCACATTGAAGACGGCAAAAATTCGGCCATCCGCGACGATTTCCGCACTGCTCCCCGGCGGAACGGATGCGACATCGATCAGAGCGACTGCTGCCACGGTTGCTATTACTCCTGCTTCATCGATTTCGCCACGTCTTCGGCTTTGCGCAGGACGCGCATCACGTTGCCGCCCAGAATTTTATAGATCGCTTCCTTGTCGTAGCCTCGATTCAGCAGTTCCTGAGTGATCAACGGATACGACGCGACACTTTCCAGTTGTGCGGGAAGTTGCGGCACACCATCATAGTCCGAACCGATTCCCACGTGATCGATCCCGGCAACTTTCACAAGATGTTCGATGTGATCAACGACATCGTGTAGGCTTCCGCGAGCGTCCTTGTCCAATTTTAATTGCGCGGTCGGCACAATGAACGCCGAAAAGAAATTGACCATTACCACGCCGCCATTTTTCGCAACCAGCGGCAGCACAGCGTCCGGTACATTGCGCGGATGATCACAGATGGCGCGGGCGCTGGAGTGCGAAAAAATTACCGGTGCTGTAGTGGTCGCGAGTGCCGCTTTCATCGTTTCGGGTGACACGTGCGACAGATCGACCAGCATGCCAAGGCGATTCATTTCCAGCACGACGTCTTTGCCGAAGTCTGACAAGCCATGACTGATTGGTTCGTCGGTTGCCGAGTCGGCCCACTTCAGCGATTTGGAATGCGTGAGTGTCATATAGCGGCAACCTGCGTCGTAAAGCCGCTGCAGATTACTGAGCTCGTCTTCAATGCTGTAGCCGCCTTCGACTCCCATCATCGAAGCCACTTTGCCAGATGTGACGATGCGTTGGATATCATCGGCAGTGGAAGCAAATTCAAATGTCTCCGGATACCGCTGCATCATGGTGTTCACGATCGAGATCTGATGCAATGTCTGTAACAACGCGTCACCAGTCTTATCATGGTCTGCCGGGACGAACACCGACCAGAACTGCGCCTTCAAGCCGCCTTGCCGCAGACGCGGGATATCGGTGTGCAGGGTCGGCTGCGGTTGGGAAATATCGAGCGTATCGAACGAGGAATTTCCTTTCTCACGAATTTCCCACGGCAGATCGTTGTGTCCGTCAAACAGCATTCCCGCCGCATGAATAGCCGCAGCTTCAGGTGTGAGCACGACTTTCGGACGAACCGCCTCTTCAGCCTGCGATGCAGCCGCACAGAGTCCGAGGACGGCCGTGATCCGCCAGAAACTTGCTCTGCTCAGCCAGCCTGTTTGTGGGGTTCGTGCCATCGATCGTGTCGCCCATGAAATCAGACGGATTTGAACCGTCACCCAGATCTTGCGGTTCGTTGGTCGGTCCACACTCGCGAATTGAGTGCCGGCAACAGACTAACCGGTGAGGCCCGCTTAGTAAACCGCTTGGTCGTTATTCCTGCTGCCCTGCGGGACACCAGGAGCCACGCTGCTGGGCCCAACCGGAACGCCTTGCAGCAATCGCTGTTCAGCTGCTTGGCGGGCGGTGCTGCGGGGCCGCTCGTAGCCGCGCGGAGAGGAATCTGTTGAAGGACCAATGTCCGGGTCGGGAAACGGATCCTGCCGACTATAAGCGGCGTTTTCAGCAGCCGGGAATTGCTTGCTACACGAAGGAAATCGTGTGAACTGCGGATTCAGGCAGCCTGCGATACTCAACAAGCCGACGATCACCGCATGCATGAACCACGCCGAAGTTCGCTCACGAACGCGGTTTGATGCCGACTTGTGACTCGTAGTTGTCATCATAAAAATTGGATTCTGCTCGTTTTGACACTCAGGCATGATATCGTTCACGTTCTTCTCGGCAGATCTGACTGCCGGCACATAGCATGGCTGCAGGACGCGGCGAAGTACGGCCGTTGCCACAATTTGGATCCCTAGCTTATGCGGCCTTGAATGCACGAGCATTGGCCGCCCACTGAACCCATTCCGCTACTTCGGCAAGATCCGGCTTTCTGCCGTTCTGTATAATTTGTGCACCATCTTTGGTGCTTGAGAACGGTTCTACAATGGCCCACAGACTCGCTGGGTTCTGTCCAGCTAGTCCTTCAGGAGTCGTGATCCCGCAGGCCACCAGAATTTGCGCATCGTGGCCACGCAGTTCAGGAATCTGACACATCAACCGCGACTGATGCTGCCATTGCTGAATGACTTGTGGCGTCAGGCGACGATGGCTCAGCTTTTCGGAGATCCTATCCGCTGTCATGTTCATCAGGTCGTCTATCGTGCGAATCCCGATTGATTCCAGCATCTGCACAGTCCGCGGTCCGATCGACGGTGCTTTTTCGATATGGCTTGTGCGCTTCAAAAAGAAACGCAGGCCACCCGATCTTTCAGCGACCTCTGTTTCTGCACCTTCAGCTTCAATCGTCGCGGTCTTTAAGCGCGAGGTCTGCCGGCGGCGGCGTGCTAGGCGTTGGGCGCGGCGTTCTTCGACAGCGGCGTTGCCACTGATCAGGCGCCGACGGCGACTGGTCGGCGGCACACTCGCCTTGCGCTGACCGTGATCCGCACGCGACATCGCGGCCGTCGCACCGACCAAACTTGAATGAGATGCGGCTGTCGTTGTCCGTGGTGTTGTAGGCGGTGTGGAAGGCCCTGAAAATCGAGAACGAGTGTGACGGGCTTCATCGAGCGTCCGGGTGAATTGCCCGAACCGCGCCCAATTGATAGCCTGTTGACGATCGATCAGACGCCCTCCGCGACGGTAACGACTTCCGGCTTCTGATCGCTGAAATTCCGATACCCGATCGAATACCGTTTCTGGCCGCAGGCGGCTGAGTTCTTCGACCGTGCGAATTCCTGAGGCGTGCAATAATGCCGCATCACTGCGACGGAGCATCGGGACACGCGTCGTCAATTCCGCCTGACCTCGCAAAGCGTGTAAGCGATCGACCGACAACTGGAAACCTTTCAGACGCGTCGTCTCTTGAAGCTGCGGAACCGTGTGGCTGAGCAGATCATCGATCGTCAAAATGCCGGATGCACGCAGGGCTTCCAGCTCACCCAACGTGATCCCGGCAAGGTCTTCGACACCATGATCGACGTCCAGATAAAATAACCAATTCGTGCCATTCGGATGGCTTGCCGTTTCGACCGGCTGCTGCGTCACCGGCGGGATCACGATCGGGCTGATTTCCATTACCGGTTCGACGTACGCGTGCAGGGTTGCATGGGGCAGCGCAGCGGGAACAGGTATTGGCGGTGCGGCACGATGGTCAAACGTACGCACGTCGGCATTGCAACGTGCGAATAGATCACGCACGTCTTTTTGGGACGTGAAGAATACGATCTGATGACCTTGTTGCGCCAACTCGGTCAGCAACGTCACTGCCGCATTGGCACGCGCATCATCCGCTGTCACAAATACGTCGTCCAGAATCAGCGGCACATGCCCCTGAGTTTCCGCGCGCACCTGAATCAACGCCAATCGCAAAGCGAGGCCGACCTGATCACGCGTACCGCGACTCAGTTGGAGCAGCGTCAGGTCTTCGCCGGCATGAACGTTCTGGACTAAAATCCGATCAGGAAAAGCGGCCGAGACTCGGCAGCATTCCCCTGCGGTCAGTCGCTGCACGTACTGCGAGGCCAGCTCAAGAAATTTGGAATGGTTCCGCCCCTTCAGTCGTTCGGTCACTTCCCGCAAACTCGCTTCGGTGCGATCCAATTGACGGAGATGGTCTTCCTGTAATCCAATTTCAGATTCCAACTGCGCGATTTGAGAGCGAAACGCATCCAGTTGTTCCAACGTTGCCCCACTTGCCAGTTCCTGACGCAGACGCTCCAGCAGAAAGCGTCTGGTGCTACGAGAATCGTCCGTTCCACAGCGTTCAGCAACCAAGCGGCTACGTTCAGCTCGCAGGCGCGTGAGCAGAATTTCTACTTCTGTAAGTGACCGATATCCGGATAAGCGCTGCGTGTCTGGACCGGACAATTCCTGATGCCCGATGGAACGGCCGGCCATTTCGCGATGTGGAATTGCACCTGCGGCATGGACGTTGTCCGCACGAGCGAGCTCCAATCGCAATGCTGCAATTTCGGCTTCGAGCAGACGTTCCATTTCAGCGGCGCCCGAATGGGTTCGTTCGATGAGCATCGCCTGGAGCGATTCGGCATGTCGCACCGCCGCTTGCTCGTGCTGCTCGAAATAAGCACACAACACCGCGATTTCCCCCCGAAAATGGCGAATCACGTCGGCATCGTCCTTGCGTTCAGATTCGGCCGATCCACCAAGACGCTCTGTCAGAGCGTGTGTACGTTCTTCGAGTCGAGAGACAATCGCACGGATGGACTTTGCCGATTCCGCGGGCGGCATTGTGGCTTCCTGAGTCGCGTGGCGGGTTCCGATTTCAGGCGAGAGGAGTCGTCGAATTTCTCGCCAACGTTCCAGCCTCGCGCTGACCGTGCAAATTTCTCCTTCGATCATCTGTCCGTTCAGCGGCAGGACACTTCCCCGACGAAGTTCGATGCTGAGTTGTTCCAGCTTGGAAATCTCGGCATTGACCTCGCAACAGCTTGTGTCAATGCTTTCAATTGTTGCACTTGCCGCATCGATTTCGCGAATGAGTTGTTCGATGCGCTCGGGCAGATCAGCGGCAGGACGTCCTAAGACGGCAATCTGGCCGTGCAAATCGCCCTGGCGGCGGCGCAACTCCGAGATGCGATGCACGATGCCTCCTTGAATTCCGTTTCCATCACGATCGCGAATCGTTTGCAGCAGCGCGGCCGCAGCCTGCCGCAGTTCTGGATCATCGTCGCTGGAACCCATGCCGGATTCCATACACAGTCGCGTCAAAAGTTCGAAGCGTTCCGCTTCCTCATAACCAACCGTGAAGACTTCGCGAAAAACGTCCTCAGTCACCCACGCCGGCAGCAAATTTTCCAGCCCTAAAACCGAAAGTCGATCCAATTCGTTGGTCACGGCGAATTGTTCGCTCGAACTTCCTAACCAAGATCGTCGCAGCATGCGCGGCCCACCGCCTGTTTGAATGCGCGCGTAGCCGGATTCCGCATGAAGTTCCATCTCTGTCGACAATGCGTCGCGCCGGAACCCATAAAGTAGGCCGCGAAGAAACCGGACAAATGTTGATTTACCCGCACCATTCGGGCCCCAGAACACCGTCATGCGGTGCGACAACTTTTCGACGGCAACTTTACTGAGCGAACCAAATTGATCAATTTGAACATCAGTGAGTTGCATCGCGACCCTCCTTGCTTGAAATCAAACGCTTTATTTTTGCTTTGTCACCGAACAACAGGAACCGTTACGTGGATAAATTATGCGATTGCTTGATCCGTGGTCACAAACCAGTCGTCACAAACCACAACACCGCGCCCTCGACAACTTCTGTGCCAGACAGCACGGTTTATGCCACCCGCCGGAGTAAGTCCAGACCGACGGCGGCTTCGCTTCCCGAACCCAACGGAATTCCAACAGAACAGTTCTCGGTGAATCTGTTGCGGTGGCTGAATTTGAGGATCCGCTCCCGCACGACTGCCGTAAATTCCCTTGCAGCAATCGAAGGATGCTGACTCGTATCGACTGTACTGGTGTCGGAAAACCGAATGCGATGCGGCCATGCGCCGGAATGCCCGGCATGCAGACTGCTGCGAAGATCCCTCAGTAAATCAAACTCGCATAAGGGTTCCATCCTCGTACCAGAGAGTGTCAACTGTCCGTCGATCACCCATTCGACAACCATGGTGCAACGGCCATTCGTGGACAACAATCGGCTGCGCGCACGAAGCAATTCGCCCAGCTCCGATGCCGCCATTCCCGGTCGGCACGAAATCAGTTCTTGAGCGAATCGAATCGCATCCGTGACACAGGCGCGGGCAGTGAGTGACTGTCGCGACAGATCAGCATCAACGAGCTGGCAGCCGAAGGCACCCCGCTCCATCGGACCGATTGACTGGGGGCAACCTGCTGACATTCGTAGCAGGCGGTCGTGCGCCGAGGCGACTCCGTCGATGGAATTAGAAGTCAATGATGGCGTCAGCGAGGGGACGGCGACGTATGCGAGATCGGCCTGAGGACGCCGACTCGATTCTGTCCCAACTTCGATTCCCAATGCGCCCGCCCTCCCGGGAGTCGAGCCGAGCGACACCCGACACTTGATTTCGGTGCCATTTGACGAGACGTCCAAACGTTGTCCGGGGGCCACAAGAATCGCATCCAATTGCCGCAGAGCTGCATGGTCAATTTCAGGATAGCCGCCAATCACAAGCTGAATCCCGTGTTCGCGAAGGACTCGTGTCTGGGCTTTGAGCCAGATGATGGCAGGACCCAAGTCTTGGGTGGATTCGGTGAATTTGCCGGCAATCAGGAGCAGGTGACAGCGGCCAGCAATCGCGGCCTCGATAACGTTGGTGACGGCCGTTCGAACGGCAGAACCAACGGCTTTTCGCAGCCAGTCGGGAGCATCGGAGACCCCCGAGATTGGCGAACCAAGACGAAGTGAGTCCGTATGTAAAAATCGAATGACAGACATCCTTGCTTCCCTGCAATGGAAGAATGCAGAACCCCAAGCGCAATCCATCACGCGCGGGGTAACCCGTCTGACTTTACAAAATGCCCCGAATCATGGCTATAGCATTTCGGCAAAATCCGCCGAAGCTTAACCCCCCCCTCGAATCCGCCGAAACTGAAGCCCCCGTGCATTTGCCACTCGCAGTGGCCACGAAAATACTTCGGAATCAAGAATCTTCTTCCCCTTGGATGGTTGAAAACTCCCGCGATCGGTTTTCGTCGCTGAAAAAATTCGCTAAAGTCCGGAAGAGCCAGCGTTCAACAAACTTTATTTGGCGAACTTCCCACCATTACCATCCTGCCCGGAGCCCTGATATGCTCGTCAAAGCAATTTTTCTTCCCGCGCTTCTGTCCGCGAGTATTTTCAACCTATGTAACTTCAGTCTTGCTGCCGACGTCCCAGCAGGTTTTCATGCCATTTTTAATGGAAAGGATCTGACAGGTTGGCACGGAATGCCACATTTCGATCCACGTGATTTGGCGAAAATGACACCTGAAGGTCGGGCAACACAGATCGCCGATTGGACTGAAGATGCCAAGAAACATTGGTCTGTTGAGAACGAAGAACTCGTCAATGATGGCTTTGGGGCGTACTTAGTGACGGATGGCGAATACACGGACTATGAATTGCATATTGACTACAAAACAGTGCCGCTGGCAGACAGTGGGATTTATCTGAAAGCAAATCCTCAGGTTCAGATTTGGGACTCGACAGAAGAAAGTAAGTTCGGAATTGGCGGCAATAAGGGCAGTGGGGGACTGTGGAACAACAGTGCCGGCGCGGCCGGTAAAGATCCATCTGAACTTGCTGATAAGCCGTTCGGGGAATGGAACAGCTTCCGCATTCGTCAGATCGGTGCGCGGACCAGTGTCTGGTTGAACGGCAAGCACGTCGTGGACAATGCGCTCATGGAGAATTACTTTGATCGCGAGAATCCCTTGTTCCGCAGTGGCCCGATTTGCCTGCAGACACACGGCGGAGAAATCCGCTGGCGGAATATTCAGCTGCGAGAGATTCCGGCGGAAGAGGCCAATCAGATTTTGGCTGAAAGTCATACCGACGGATTTGAATCGAAATTCAACGGCACGGATCTCACTGGCTGGGGTGGTGCGGCCGCCAACTATGAGGTAGTCGATGGAGCAATCCGTTGCAAAGCCGGTCATGGTGGCATTCTGCATACTTCGGACGAATACGCCAACTTTGTTGTTCGCCTCGAATTTGTGGTTCCGCCTTCAGGCAACAATGGTTTAGCCATTCGCACCGACGGGACTGGCGATCCGGCATACGCGGCAATGTGCGAACTACAGGTGCTCGATTCTGAACACAAGAACTATGCAAACCTTGATGCACGCCAATACCACGGATCAGCCTACGGGATGGCCGCGGCACAACGCGGTTTCCAGCGGCCGGCAAACACGTGGAATTTTCAGGAAGTCACAGTCAATGGCAGTACGATCAAAGTGGAGTTGAACGGAAATCTCATCCTGAACGCTGATCTGGCAAAGGTCACGGACTATATGGCTAATTCACCGCACCCTGGCAAAGATCGCCCCAGTGGTTTCTTTGGATTCGCAGGTCACAATGATCCGGTTGCGTTCCGGAACATCAGCATCAAACGCCTGCCGTAAATCAGTCCGCCCGCCGATCCCGTCGCCATGCAAATTTTTCGGCCTGACGTCAATCAAAAGCGGAGTCAGTGAGTAGTGTTTCCGCAAGCTGTGATTGCGTGATGCTGCGTGTCGCAAAAAGGGCGTCACTTGCTGGAGGAGAAAGCTCGACGTGATCCCAAGGGGGCTCTCAACAACAAACTCCGCGGGGATAGTGTCAACACGGACAGACACTTGACCCGCGTTTTGTGCGAAGCTTTCAGCGTTATCGGCAGAGGCGGAATCTGGATGCCGCGCGGGCACGACAACCACGGATAGTTTTGGCGATGATGCAGAGGACCGTGACCGCGTGGACCGCGGCGGCGCACAAATTTCAAAAGTGCTCGCGCAGTCCCTTCTCCCCGGTCGTCAGGGGAGAAGGTGGCCGACAGGCCGGATGAGGGGTTATGCTGGCCTGTTGTAGCGTGGCCATTCTTGTCCGAGATTGGTCCGTTCGCGACGAGGAAGAACAAGCCACGGCGGACAAGAACGGTCTCTGATTTTCGCCTCGAAGATTGAGGCGATCAACAGTCTTCTGAAACGCTTGACGGGGCTTGACCGGCTTCCTGTGCGTGGTCGTCCGGCGGTGTTTTCCGGCATCCTGCTGAAAGTCGCCTGAGACATTCACGCAAGTAGCGACCGCAAAAATTTCGCGTCCGTCACCAAAACCAAATTCCAACCAAGCGACTTTTGTCGCACGTGTCCATAATGTATTGACCAAAGTGACCAAAGGGCCTGTCCCATTTGATGCTGCCAGCGCGGCAGACAGATTGATCAGCCTGCCTTGTCAAAGGCCACAACTGCGTAGTACGACTCCGGCACATGCAAGCCCGCCGCGACAGCGGCTTACTTGAGCTCATCGTTGTACGGCAGCCGCGGGCCGCACCGATCCCGAATTCACATCGTTTGCCGCGGCCCGGTGAATGGGGGTGTCATGCCGCTGTCGAATGCATAGAAGCTCATGATGCGCTTGCCTATTTTTCAAGTTGACGCGTTCACGGATAGGGTGTTCGGTGGCAATCGGGCTGCTGTTTGTCCGCTGGACTATTGGCTACCTGATGATGTGTTGCAAAGTATCGCAACGGAAAATTCGGTTGCGGAAACGGCGTTCTTCATTCCCCAAGACGGTGATTTTGAAATTCGTTGGTTTACCCCAGAAATCGAGATGGACTTATGTGGGCATGCAACTTTGGCAACCGCGCACGTAATCGTACGTCATCTTCACTCGTCTTTGGCGTTCCTTGTATTTCACTCGAAAAGCGGAGTTGTGACGGTAACGGTGGAAGACCGGAAGCTCACTCTCGATTTCCCCTCACGCCCACCTGCGCCGAGTGACGTCCCCCGGATCATTCTGGACGCATTTCAGGTAGAGCTAGTCGAGGTGCTGAAATCTCGCGATTATCTCCTTGTATTTGAGGACGAAGACATCATCCGACGTCTCAAGCCCAATCAAGCCCTGCTCAATCAAATTAATCTTGATCCAGGCGGCGTGATCGTTACGGCCCCGGGGAGGGAAGTTGATTTTGTTTCGCGTTTCTTTACACCGCAGGCGCGTCTCTTTGAAGACGCGGTAACAGGATCTGCGCATTGCTCATTGATTCCTTACTGGCGCAAACGATTGGAGAAACAGTCGCTGCTGGCCTTGCAGTTGTCACCTAGGGGTGGAAAGCTAATGTGCAGAGACCTAGGCGATCGAGTCCATATTTCGGGTGAGGCAGTGACGTATCTTGAGGGGTCTATCACGATCGGATTCAAAAATGAATAGCGGTAATAAGTCATCGGGGTTTAACTTCACGAGTGGGGACGGAGAGTCGCGAGTGAGGTTCACGGTTGAGCGGAGTGGTCTTATGGCGGCTCGTGGGCCCTGTGCCGTTTCTTTGGCACCGAGGAGTCACGCCATGTTCAACTTGCAAGTAATTCCTGTAACAACCTTCCTCTACGTCTTGATCGCGGCAGTGACTGCCGATTGGGCGGCGGCGGACGAACTCCCGCCTGCGCTGGAGCAGGCGATCACGGCCCCTGAAATCCCCATGATCGTGGACGCCACAATTACCGGGTTCAACAGCGAGGGCTACGCGGAGATTCTGGTAAACTTCCTGTACAAACCTGTGGCAACGCCCGGTGAGAAGACACCGCCGCCGGCGATGATTCGTGGATACGTTCAGGATCGAGCTGACGGTGTGGAGACCATCGTGCCGATGAATTTGATCACGAGTCGAGGGGAAACTCGATTCCTGTTTTTCCTGAACGGCGACCTGCTCCACTCGACTTACAACAATCGGTTTGAGATTCGTCTAGACAAAGAGAAGCAACTGATCGTTAACACGGGGCGGGAATGGAAGCCCTTGAAAGATATCGTGCGACTCATCCCACAGACAGAAGAAAAGGCGGGCCTCGGGCCTAACAGCAAGTGTAACGTTACGATGCTGAAAAATGGAGGGAGGAAGTCTGTGGCCTCGCGGGCCATCGCTCGTCGCCTAACACATCAGCGACGGTCTAAAGATTGACGAACAACTGATTGAAAATGAAGTTTGAATACCTTTGTATTTTTCGTTCGTTGGCACGAGTCGCGCCCAGTGGTTCGCGTCTAGAAGCCGTTTGATTTTTAAGGCCTGACGCGGGTATTGCTAGCACGTTGTTGATGCGTGCCCCAGCGGGGTGCTTCGCATTCTGCATGACAAGGGCGCGGCCAGATATTACACTCACGGGCTCGTGTCAAGGTTTTCGATTCGATGGCGCGAGCGACTGCTCATTCTAAAAGGCTGCGCGTATGTCTGTCCCGTCAGTTCCTCCTCCGGCACAGGTTCCCGTGGCGTCCGCCGCACTGCTGCCCGAAGTCAATGCTTCGTCCACAGTCGAGTCGCTGCTGAACGGGTTGCTCTATGGTATATCATTGCCCGAGCGATTAGTGCGCAGCGCAGTCGGTGTCACGGCTGGAACGGCAAAAGAACTCGCGGAGTTTGTGATCCCACAGGCTTTTCAAGATTCGAAGAGCTACGAAGTGATGGTACGTAACTCACTGGGATTTCTGCTCACGAATGTGGCGACGGTGTCAGAATCCAATTCGGCGATGATCGCGCAGTCCGACGCATCTCTGACGCCCGCGCAGAACAACGGCGACATCGCCACCGATCCAGCTCGCTACATCGCGCGGAAGGCCGCTGGAAATTTTATTGACATTGCGGGTTTGGCCACGTTGCA
>QWQG01000144.1 GCA_003670925.1 Planctomycetota bacterium
CCGATGAACAGACACCAGTGGGCTCCTCGCCCTTTGTGTCTTCGTGCCTTTGTGGTGCACAATGGAACCACAAAGACACAAAGACACGAAGCTAAGAAAGTATGAAATCAATGCAACCCGGGATAGTTATCAGGATGTGATCATCGAACCGGTGAACAGACACCACTGGGCTCCTCGCCCTTTGTGTCTTCGTGGGAACAGCACGTTCGTCGCCTCCGTTTTCAGCAGGTTAGATGCGCGCGCTGGGGGGCGTTTCCTTCCCTGCAGTTTCCTTCGCGCAGCGGCTCGGTGAAACGCGGGATGAAGTCACGCCGGCAGCATGCTTGGCGGGCCGAAGGACAGAAATGTTCGGTGGCAGTCGCAGCGGTGAGCTAAATTCTCTGGCGGGCGAGGCGGCCACGCGTGAGCGGCCTCAATAAAAATGCCCGAACGGCTTTCACAGAGCCGATCGGGCGGACCCGAGGGGAGCAAGACCTCCCGTGGGGCACTCTCAGTGTAGCACCGCCTCACCACCGTTGCCCGAGAATTCCCGATTTCCACCGCGTACGTGTCTGCGTAAAGGGTGCGGTCGAATCTTTGATGTGCGATCCGACAACCAGCGTTACTGTCAGAACCAGGAGTGTCTGCTTGCCAAGGTTGATCGCTCTGCGACCGGCGTTGTCTTCGGTTCCTTGACCGACAATCCTTTTTTTCGAACCTCCTGAACCGTCCCGCGAACCGACATAACGCCTTCGCTGCGATTCACGGCAGACCATTCGAGCCCAAACAATTCTCGCTTCCGTAGTCCGGTCATCGCAGCCAGAGTGAGGATGTCGCCAACGCGATGTGCGGCACACGCATCAAACAGCCTGAAACATTCTTCACGTTCCAATGGGATACGTTGCTTCCGAATGACTCGTGGTTTATACCCCGATCCACCACCTAGGTTAACCGCGAAACGTCATGCCAAGTTCACTGGTGAAGCACAGGCAAAGACAGGAGCGTTGCTGCTTCCACAGCAAAGTACGTCAAGATCCCATCCGCGCCCGCGCGTTTGAAGCAGAGTAAACTCTCAAGAATTGCAGCATCGCGATTGAGCCAGCCATTGTTCGCGGCAGCGGAAATCATGGCGTATTCACCACTCACTTGGTAGGCGAATGTCGGAACGCCGAACGTTTGTTTCACGCGGCAGACGACATCCAAATAGGGCATACCGGGCTTCACCATGACCATATCAGCGCCTTCGCTGATATCTAGAGCCACTTCGCGAATGGCTTCGTCTGAATTCGCTGGGTCCATCTGATACGTGCGTTTGTCGCCGCCGCCGAGATTTTTTGCTGACCCGACAGCGTCACGAAACGGACCATAAAATGCTGATGCATATTTCGCGGCATAGGCCATAATCTGCACGTCCTGATGGTCTGTTGCATCTAGCGCTTTGCGAATCGCACGAACACGGCCGTCCATCATGTCCGAAGGCGCGATAATGTCACAGCCCGCGTTGGCCTGATTGACCGCTTGGCGACAGAGGGCCTCTACGCTAGCATCGTTGACCACATAACCGCTGCGCACGAGCCCATCTTGCCCATGAGTCGTATAGGGATCGAGCGCGACGTCTGCGATCAGTCCAATCGGAATTTGAGCATCCCGCACCGCACGCAATGCGCGGCAAATTAAGTTATCGGGATTACAGGATTCTTCGCCGTCTGGCGTTTTCTTTTCCTGTGGTGTGACGGGAAAAATGGCGATGGCCGGAATACCAAGTTGAGCCGCTCCGGCCACCTTCTCGACGAGTACATCGATCGAATACCGCGTGACACCGGGCATTGAGGCGACCGGTATCTCCTGATGCGTACCTTCCACGACAAACACTGGCCAGATCAAATCATTCACCGTGAGCAGATTTTCACGTACCAATCTTCGGGACCATGCGGTGCGGCGATTGCGACGAAGTCGAGTCAAAGGGAACTGTGGCGAGGTATCGTCAGGCATGGCGGTCAGTTGGACATACTCACGAACTTATTGACAAATAAGTCGATGTACATCACGAACATAAAGAGGGAAATAATAAACAACAATCCGACGGCATGGGCATAGCCAATGATCCGTGGGCTGGGTTTACGACGCGTGATCCCTTCCCAGATCAGAAAGACCATGTGGCCACCGTCCAGAACCGGGATCGGCAAAAAGTTGAGAATGGCGAGATTAATACTCAGGAAACCAAGAAACAACAGGAGGTCAGTGAGGCCTTGGCTGGCGACGCGATAACCAATTGACAGAATTCCTACCGGACCGCTGAAGGAATCGGCAGGCAGATCACCGCGAAACAACGAACGCAGGGTCATGTAAATGCTCACTCCCGTCTGACGCGTTTTTCGCAGACCCAGCGACGTCGCTTGTCCAAGGGATTCGCCTTTCTGCAATTCAACGGCCGGATTCCAACCGGCGATGCCACGCGTCCAGCTGTACCAATCTGGAACTTTCTCAATGTTCTTCAACAATTCCGCCTGCTCCGATTTTCCATCATCAAAGTAAATCCTAATCTGACGGTCGGGCGAATATTGAATTGCGTTGAAAGCCCATGCCCAATTAATGTCTTCCTTCGTACCTGGTTGTTTCTCTCTTAGCTCGTTCAACATCAGTTGTGGTGGCGTTTTTTTCGTTGATCCTGCGGGAGCCTCAGTCGTTGATTCCGCTTCTACCAATTCGATCCTCGTGATCTTCTGCCCCTTCGCAAACAATCCAGTCTTCTCAGCTTCAGAACCAGGCACCACCTTAGCGATGTTGGGGAAGATCTGATACGCGGCTCCGATTGCTGGAATCGATAATGGACTGGTCTGAAACAACGGAGTCTCGATCCAGCCGGGATCGTCAGTCGGAACCATTTCCAATTCATGCTGTTCGGGCGCAGCAGCCGCTTGGCGGCTGACTTTAAGACGGACAATTTTAGCGGCATGCTCGGAGAAATATGTTGGCAGGCGCACTGGGTCAAAATCAGTCCCCATAGCCATATCATCGACAGAAAGAATAATGTCTCCAACCTTCAAGCCGGCTTTTTCTGCGATAGAGCCAGCGCGAATCGCGCGGACCGGGCCCATGGCCATCCACAATCCGATGGATCGCACGTTAGCCGGTGGTACCGTAATTTTAACGATGGTCGTAATCTTCGGCCCCGATGGATCGCCACTTTTTGTCGTTCGTTCAAACGTATGAACCAAATCTTCTGCAGCAAACTTTGCGGTCAGGCGATTTCGATCGACGAAAGTTGCTACAGGTGTTCCCTGTAATGCAATGAGTCTGTCACCTGGACGAAATGGAGTGGCAGGAGCAGCGGGCGTGTCGGATTTTGCAGCATCCCCAGCGCTCGGTAGGGCCACGGGAGCTCCGGGCGGAGATCCGTCTGCATCGCCGCCCAGAAGCTTTGCCTGCATTGCCGGAAAACCAGCCATCGCGATGTCGTCGGCATTCACTAGGTCTGGACTAAGGGTATTGGTGGGGGCCGATTGGAGGCCGACGGATCGTCCTGAACTTCCACGATCCGGAGTGAGTGTGAGATCAAACGCTGAGCCGTCGAGATGCTTGCCTTGGAGCCGCACATCACCTGTAGAAAGCACTACCGATTGGAAAATGTCTCCGAAGCTGCGAATTTCGTCCTCATTTATGGATTCTATGCGATCGCCATCTTTCATCCCTGCAATCCACGCAGGAAACCCTGGAACCACATTCCCCACAACTGGTGAGGGTTCGTTCACGCCATACCAGTAGCAGATCGTAAAGAATAAAAAGCCAGTGATGATGTTCATAACCACACCGGCCGAAATGATCGCCATCCGCTGTGGAACCGACTTGGCAGAATACGATCGCGTGTTTTCGGCAATCTCGCTGCTTGTCATCTGGTTCGGATCCATATCGTCCTGTCCGAGCATTTTGACATAACCGCCGAACGGCAGTGCTGACAGCGCGTACTCCGTTTCACCCTTTTGCCGACTCCACAAAATCGGACCGATGCCGATGCTGAAGCGTTCCACATGCACGTTGCACCACTTGGCCACGGCAAAGTGACCGAGTTCGTGAAAGAAAATCACGAGTCCCAAGCCCAAAGCCACAGACAGCACGTTCAGGATTTTGGTAAACAAGCCGCCAAAATCAATCGCGGCGACTAATTGAAATGCTAGGTCTTCCACCGAGCTGCTTCCTCCCGAGCCAGACGATCGACCCTGAGTAATTGCTCAAGCGACGGCCGGGCATCGAATTCATGGTGGTTCAAAATATCGTTAACGACACATGTGATCTGATGAAAGGGTAGTTCTCGATTCAAGAACCGAGAAACCGCCACTTCATTTGCAGCATTCAGCACGGCACCGCTAGTGCCGCCCTTTTCTGCCACTTCAAATCCCAATCTCAACGCCGGAAAGGCGTCCAGATCAGGCGGGATTAATTCTAACGTTTGCCGTTGAGTCCAGTCAGTCTTCCGGGCTGGGCTCTCCGGGCGATCCGGAAACAGCAAAGCATACTGGATTGGTAACCGCATGTCCGGTGGAGAATTCTGCGAAATCACAGATCCATCCCGAAATTCAACGAAAGAATGAATCCATGACTGGGGGTGAATAATGACACTGATCTTGTCAGCCGGAAGCCCAAACAACCATCGCGCTTCAATGATTTCCAACGCCTTGTTCATCATTGTCGCAGAATCAACCGAGATTTTAGGACCCATATTCCATGTGGGATGCTTTAACGCCATCTCTGGCGTAACCGACTTGAGCTGTTCAGGAGTATAGCCGCGGAACGGTCCACCACTGGCTGTGAGCACAATTCGCTGTAAATCTTGGCGTCGTCCCGCCTGCAGGCACTGAAATATCGCACTGTGTTCACTATCGACAGGAATTACGGTCGCGCCCGTCTGACCGGCACGTTCCATAATCAGAGAACCAGCGACAACCAAAGACTCCTTGTTCGCTAAAGCGACCCGTTTCCCCGCATCGACAGCAGCCCACGTCGCTGGGAGTCCGGCAGCACCGACCATCGCTGAGACCACGGTGTCGATGTCAAATCGCTGAATCATTGCAGCGACAGTTTCGAGACCCTGATGCCAAGTTGTCTCAGTGATCCCTTTCCTAACGATCGGCGGAACCGAGACGTCTTCCGCGCCAATCACCGCCCACGCTGGGCGAAACTCAGCCACTTGCTGGCAAAGTCGTTCAACACTGCGGTGAGCAACCAGACCCGTTGCGCGCAAACGCTCAGGATGCTGGCGAATGACGTCAAGGCAACTCGTCCCGATGGATCCCGTAGATCCAAGAATGGCTATCGACTGTGGCTGTGGCAACGTAAATAATTTCTGAGCAACCGGACAAACTGCAGGGCCTCGTATCGCGACATCACCCCCCAGAAGTCCGGCATTCTAAGGTGACTCGCCAAACTGAACAAGACTATCCTTGTTTATCTGTTTATCGCGATTCGCGGGCCCCACTTCCCAGATTACAGGGATCTTGCGGCGATCGGCCAGACAGCGTTGATTCGTAAATATCACCCGGAGGCCAGACCGCACAACACGCATACCAACGCCATCAAAATGCCGGATCTTACTTCGTCGAGGCGGGTGTTGTGAAATCCGCGACGGCAACTAATCAATCGCGACCTCCGCGCAAGCAACATTCGCGAGTACCCGGAGTCCCAAGAATTCGCATCTGTTCATTATTTGTGTCCGAAGTCTGAAGTCTGAAGAATGCGGCGGTTACAAACATCGTCATGCTCCCCCCGACAGTCAAGCGTGAGTTTCATGGCCAAACAATCTCCGGACAGTCTTGGGGCGGCCCGCATTCTGAAGTTACCAGCGTATGCGAATACGCAGGCTAGACATTCGATTGCGCCCGCAGGGTTCGCAGCCCGCATCGCGTCGTGACCAGCGTATGCGAAGAGTGGAGGGATGTCATTCAAGTTGATTCCCGCTGGTAAGTTTATGATGGGCGGCCCCGAATCTGAGCCCGGTAGAGATGAAAATGAGCTGCAACGTTCGGTGACTTACGTGCGACTTAGGTGTGCGCGCAAACGGTGGTAAGAAACGATGACGTTCGGCGAGTTACCGTGCAGCGTCCTGCTTGTTGGAATTTATCGTTGGAACGCGGCTAGCAGTTTGTAGCGAGAGGCCCGTTGTTTCCTTTGTCGCGGTGTTGTTTGAGTCCAGCGAATGTTCTCAATGTATTCCTCCGATTGTGACTTAGATGCGGCGCATGTTTTGCTGCCTCACATTGCCCCCACGAGTTCCCGTACGACTTCGGATATTTCGCGTGATTGATTCAATGCATCGACAATCTCAGGGACAAGCACATCCGCATGGTCGGATGGAATCTGACATGTTCCGGCTGCCGCATGGCCACCACCTCCGTACTTGAGCATTACTTGGCCCACATTGACTGGGTTCGTGCGACTCAAGATAGATTTCCCCACGGCAACAACAGTCATTCCCGGTTGTTTGCTGCCGAGCAGATGCACGGAAAGATTACATTCCGGCAACAGCGCGTAGGCCAGAAATCGATTGCCGCAGAAGATCACGTCTTCTCTACGCAGATCGATCACAGCCACATTCCCATACATTCCGGAACAGCGGGCAATCTGTTCGCAATAGTCCTCACGCTGGAGGTTATACAGTTCAACACGTTCGCGCACATCAGGCATATTTAGAATATCATCGATGGTATGACTGCGGCAATAATCGATGAGTGACATCATCAACTGATAATTTGAAATTCGAAAGTCACGAAAGCGGCCGAATCCGGTTCGTGGGTCCATCACAAAGTTGAGCAGGTCCCAACGCTTCGGGAGCAAGATATCTTCGCGTGAAAATCGTCCGGAATCGCATTTGTCGACTGCCGTCATCATGTCGGGACGGATGTTGTTGAAACGAGCGGCACCTCCAAAGTAGTTGTATACCACACGGGCGGTGGAATCGGCATCACAGTCTAGGATATAGTTTTGCCGCATCGGGCTTCCATTTCGCAACACTTCACTGTGATGATGATCGAAGCACAAATGACAGCCCGCGATGTATGGTAGATTCGTGATAATGTCGCGCGACGTGATCTCGATGAGTCCGTCCTGCATATCTTTTGGATGCACGAAACGGATATCGTTGATCAGTTGAAGTTCACGCAACAATGCCGCACTCACGAGGCCATCAAAGTCGCTGCGGGTCACAAGTCGATAATTGGAAAACTGGAGCGACATTCTGGATACCTAGGGCATGAGTTCACAAGCTGACGCTCGTATGGTGACGTGTCTGTAGAATCACACAGGACCGCCGGTCGCATGAAAGCTAGGCTGCAGTTTTAAGTGAAGTCGCATGAACGTCCCGTTCCAACACAAGGCCCGAACATGCAGTAGGGCAATCGTAGCGATTGTATGGGCAGTTTCGAATGCACCGCCACCGCACACCGACCTAACGTCGCTGGAAAATCTTGGCTTCGGGCGTGAACGCTACCGTGGCATCCAACGGAAAAATTGGTCGCGGGCAACGCCTGTGGCCAAGATACGGCAGATTGGCGCTTGACGAACCTGGGGCATCCACGTGGATCATTTCCGCGCACCAGCCTGCGTACATGTGATGCTGACAATGCGGTGATTTGACCACCACGGCATCAAACCTCTGCGGATTCTGCCCATGGGCCAAGTAAAACGAGCGATCATAAAGGTTCACAGGGTTGCTGCTTGTAACAATCGTGAAATTGTTTGCTTCCAGGACGACCGTGGGGCCTGCAAGCCATTCTTCACCGAACGATTCACTGCGAAATCGACCATCGGAAAGGAGTCGTACCGTGGCTGAAATGCTGAGCGGCTGAAACCGGCTAGAATCACGTGTGCCGCCGATCGTGGTTTCAATTCGGGCACCAACTCCAGCAGCAAAGGCGACCTTCACAGCGGCGGCATCGACGATCGGTAACAGCGTGCGGCCGGGGTAGCACGTCTCCATCAATTTTCGCAAAATCGCATTGCTGTCGCCCGATGCTCCCGAACTTGTGGCATCGGCCGCATCGACCAACGCCACTGTGCCTTTCGTCTGGGCTGCCGCCAGTCTGGCCATCTCGTTGAGACTGACGAGCGGCACCTGCATGGCGGTATGGTCTTCCCAAAACTTCTGCGCCATTTGTAACGCTTCGCGTGTCGCTCGTTCCACATCGTTATCCGTCACCACAAAACTGTAAGTCTGCAGGGCTGGCACGTCGGTGAAAGGATTGCCAATGAACATCCCGGCAGAGAGTCCTCGCGGACCAGTCTCAGCCGCCTGCGCCATGCGGATACTTGTGCCGAAACGCCCGGTGGCCGTAATGAGTTCATCGCCGCGCACGAGCGCGGGAATCGCCACTTTCGCTGTCACTGGTTTGACTTCACCCGCCACGATTTTTAACAGCAACCGTGCAGCTCGTTCCCCCGTCTCAAAGAAGTCCACATGCGGATACGTGTGGTAGGCCACAATCGCGTTGCTGTGTTCGACCATGCGGTCCGTAAGTATTCCGTGGAGATCTAGTGAAACGACGATTGGGATTTCATCACCCAAAATCTTCCTGGTTTCTGCCAGCAACCAGCCTTCCGGATCAAGTTCTTCTTCGCTGGCCATGGCCCCATGCATACAGAAGTAAACGCCATCAACCGGCGGGGCAGTCCGGATCGCGTCCAGAAATTCTCCTGCAATCCGTTCCCATGCAGCCTTGGCTAGGGTACCCCCCGAGGAAATAAAGAACGCGCTGTAAGCAGGGATAGTTTCCACATCGGACACCGCATCGAAGACGGTCAAGGCGCCACCGATCTCGTTGCGGACCGTGCGATGATAATCAATCAGTTCACGTCCACGCCGGATTCCAAAATCCCCGTAACCACTGAAGTGAG
The DNA here is from genome assembly GCA_003670925.1 of Planctomycetota bacterium. GTDB lineage: Bacteria > Planctomycetota > Planctomycetia > Planctomycetales > Planctomycetaceae > SXXK01. The sequence continues at coordinate 8,863 of QWQG01000144.1, forward strand.
GGTTAAAGGTGGATACCTCCTGTTTACATTCAGCAATGAGAATTTTTGGCATGCGATTTCCCTTGAATTTAGAGGACGTTCAAGAATATTTAACGTTGGATTCGTGGATAGCACGCCGTCAGTCATCTAGCGCATTACATCCTTGTTGCTGACTTGCGAAGTCACGCGGAAACAGCAATTTGATGCCCACAATTAATAAGACTCCAGCTAATGCATATCCGACGGCGGTGATCGTTAGCAGGCCGTCGATCCCCAGCGTTTCTTTGCACAGGCCCCCGTACAGCGTGGCGCAACCAGACATGATACCCCCACAGAGATTCAGCACACCAACAGCTGACGCCCGTGTTTCTGCTGGGGCAACTTCAAACGCTGCCGGAAAAATATTGCCCATCAGCAAGCCACTAAAGAGACCGAATGCGGTCGCTGCAATTCGCGTCATCATGAGTGTGTCACTGTTGCCCAGAAAATGCAGGCACGGAGCGCAAAAAATCATGCTGGTCGTCAACAGCCATAACCTTGACGCCTTTGTGTATCGATACAGATAGTCAGCCAAGAAACCACCACCCAATAATCCGATCGCCGTGCCTCCTTGGAGAAACAGGCTGGCATTAAAAGCCGCAGCGGATTGGTCCAACAAAAACTTGTCCTGCAGAAAAGTAGGTAACCAACTGTAGAGCAACCAGAGCCCAAACACAAATATCGGAAACACAGTGCAAAGCAGTAAAAAAGTCGGAATGCAAACTAAAGTCAAGACCGCAACTCCGTGACCGCCGCTGGTCGATGACATTGAATTATGTTGCTGTCCGCTTGACGCTGGAACGGGCTCTTCACGGACCCTCCGTAAAAACAGAAAGTAGGGAAGAGCGTAAACCAAACCCACTGTTCCTAGGATGAAAAACGCGTTGCGCCAGTGGCCGAGATTCGCCATCCAGCCGCCGAACCAGCTTCCCGCCACAGTGCCAGCAATCTGCGCGGTCGTCAGAACTGCAATTGCACGCGAACGCAACACAGGGGAAAATGCGTTAGCCGTCAGAGCAATCGCGATGGGCATGAACAGGGATTCCGAAATCCCCATCACGCCGCGGAGACTGAGCATGGTCGAAGCGGAATTTGCGAAACCCGTGGCGATCGTCACAAGGCTCCAGATTATCAAACTTGTCACGACAAGTTTTCGTTTTGAAAATCTGTCTCCAAGCTGCCCTGCGATTGGGCATCCCAAGGCGTAAATCCACAGGAAAATTGTGCCGGTCAGGCCGAGCTGCCGATCCGACATCTGCAGGTCAGCTTTCAACGCGGGGAACATCGAGAACACTGCTTGGCGGTCACAATAATTCAGAAAATACGCGCCCCACATGAATGCCAAGAGAAACAGAGCTTGTGGTGGCACGGTCTGCCACGACTGATTTGAATTCTTGCCAGCCGCATCAGCCTTCACTCCGAATGAAAATAGATTGCTGCTGGAGTCATCTGATTCACGAACTGTCATGCGTTTCGTACCTCGTCAAGACTCACTTGTTGGGCAATCACGGCGACACAATCGCCCTGCTGCGTGAGGCATGGTGCCCGCATCGTGACGAGATATCCGCTGGTCTGCGCGACAATAGTTTCCGGCTGGCGATCAGGGCGTTCGAGATGGTGAATATGGCCGACGATGTCACCTTTCTGCGCATGTTCGCCGAGTTCGAGGCAGACTTCGAATATCCCGGATTCCGGGGCGAGTAGATAGTCTTCGCGGTTCAGAGCTTGCGTCAGAATGGTCGGGGCTTGCCCAAGGCTCTCACGTGTTTGGACCTGCCCCCGCAATGCTCCAACGTGGATCAGGACATTTCGCAGACCACTCTGAGCGATCCTATGGACGCTGGCAGGAATACATTCACCCCCACCCAACTCTGTGGTCACGACAAGTTTCCCCTGATTCTCCGCTTCGACAGGAAGCAGTCCACTGCCGGCGATGTCGGCATACAAAAATCCAAAATCGGTGTTCCATGCGAGCATGGCCGCCAGCATTCTGTGGCGTTGCTCAAGATTTGAAACCAGATGCATGTGCGCGCAGGGGAGGAATTCCATGCTGCGACCGCCGGAATGGATATCGATCACGACGTCGCTCAAAGGAAACAGCACCGTTGTCAGAAAGTACGCGACCTGACTGGTCACGTTGCCTTCCGGTTCTCCGGGAAAAGCACGGTTCATGTTCATTCCGTCCAGCGGTGATAATCGTGTTGCGGCGCGGGCTGCGGGGAAATTGAGAGACGGAATTAGGATAATCCGTCCGGTGACCATCTCGGGCGTCAATTCTCGCGCCAGTTTCATCGCGGCAATCTGACCTTGGTACTCGTCTCCGTGGTTGCCGCCGAGAATCAATACTGTCGGGCCGCTGCCGCTCGCTACGGTCGTGATCGGAATCATCACATTTGCCCAACCACCCAGATTGTGCGAATACGGCACCTGCATGAAGCCCTGCTGCTTACCGGATTTTTGAAAGTCGATTGATGTAAATAGCATGGCAGTCCCAACAGCAGGCATGGAGACGGGAGGAAATAAGGCAGTCGAAATGATACGCTACCATCCGCAGCGACGAGTTGGAAGTAAGGTTCAGTTGCTTGACTCCGAGAGGCGGGTTCTTCGTAATACTCGATCCAGCGAGTCAAGGTACATTGAAAATGGAAGATGCACATGATCCCAATCGACCTGTCCGGCAAAGTGGCAGTTATCACTGGCGGCATTCAGGGGCTCGGCAAAGCGACAGCGGCAATGCTGTTGCGCGCGGGGGCAAATGTGGCGGTAAATTATTATGATGACACCGCTGGAGTGTCTCGTCAGCGAGCTGCAGAGACGGCCTGCGAATGGGGTGCTGCTGGCCTCGTGATGGCAGCGGATGTTCGCAGTCGCTCGGAAATGACCGCGTTTTTTGACTCCGTGACAGGCCAGTTTGGACGCCTTGATTTTCTCGTGAACAACGCGGCCATTCTAAGGGATCGGTCGGTAAAAAATCTCACGGATAATGAGTGGGACGCTGTCGTGGATACAAATCTTTCGGCAGTCTTTAAGGTCAGTCAAACGGCGTTGCCGTTTCTGCAGGACGGTGGTCGAATTGTCAACATGGCTTCGATTTCGGGAGTCATCGGATTCTTCGGACAGGCAAACTATGCATCAGCGAAAGCAGGCGTAATTGCCTTCACTAAGGTTCTGAGTCGCGAACTTGCATCACGGCGGATCAATGTGAACGCAGTCGCTCCGGGAGTAGTACTCACGGAAATGGGTGCCTCGATTCCAGAAGCAGCACGTGAGCACATGCTGGCGCAGATTCCGCTGAAAAGATTCGGTAATCCAGACGAAATTGCCTCCGTTATTCTTTACTTATGCAGCGACCTATCATCGTACGTCACAGGTCAGACGCTGCATGTCAACGGCGGCTGGTGGGGATGAATCCAAACGTAAATTTCAAATCAAGAATTTCAAATTGCAAGTCGCAATTGACCGGCAAAGCTGACGCATGCCGCTCGCCGGAAGACACTTAATCCTGCCATGTTCATACAACCACAAAAACAAACCCCGCTTGCCGCCAAACTTTGTTCGGCGGACGATGCGGTCTTGCACATTCGGAATGGGATGACAGTCGCTTGCGGAGGCTTTGTCGGAGCTGGGCATCCGGAAGCGCTGACTGCCGCTCTTGAAAGGCGCTTTCTGATGCATCAGGAGCCGCTTGCGTTGACGCTTGTCTACGCGGCCGGACAGGGTGACGGAAAGACACGAGGCCTGAATCATCTGGCGCATGCTGGATTATTGCGACGCGTCATTGGTGGACACTGGGGCCTGTGCCCGCAATTGGGACGACTGGCTTTGGCTGGTGAAATTGAAGCCTACAACTTTCCGCAAGGCGTGATCTGTCATCTATTTCGCGATATTGCTGCCGGTCGGCCAGGCTGCATCACGCAAGTTGGTTTTGGCACATTCATCGATCCGGCCCATGGCGGCGGCCGTCTGAATGCGACGACCACGGAAGAACTCGTTGAACGAATCACGTTGCGGGGAAAATCTTGGCTGCTGTATCACGCTTTTCCGATTCATGTGGGACTGATTCGTGCGACGGCAGCAGATCAATTTGGCAATCTTGTGATGGACGAGGAGGCGGTCATCGGCGATGTCTTGTCGATCGCTCAGGCTGCTCATAATCATGGTGGGATCGTTATCGCGCAGGTAAAACGCCTGCTGAAGACTCCGGCACCGCCGCAACAAGTGCGGGTCCCCGGTCGGCTGGTGACTCACATCGTGCTCGCTGAAGAGCACGAACATTGGCAGACATTTGCAGAACTCTACGATCCCGCATTTTGTTCGGCGGCCCATGCCGTGCCACTGCCTCGCTCAACGCCATCCACGGTTGGCAATCCGCATGCTTTCATCGACGCGCGAACAATTATTGCGATGCGGGCGTGTGACGAATTGCAAACAGGCGCGATTGCCAACTTGGGAATCGGGTTGCCCGAGGGAATCGCGGTCGTGGCGGCCGAACGGGGACTGTTGTCGGAGGTGACGCTGACTCTTGAAAGTGGCCCGATCGGTGGAATCCCGGCTGGAGGGCTCAATTTTGGCGCGTCAAGCTATCCCGAAGCCATTATTGATCAGGCGTCGCAGTTCGATTTTTATGACGGTGGCGGCTTAGATTTCGCTGCGCTTGGCGCGGCTCAAGTGGATCAACACGGCAACGTCAACGTGTCGCGTTTCGGGACACGATTTGCGGGCGTCGGGGGGTTCGTGAACATTTCTCAAAACGCGAGGCGACTGGTATTTTGCGGGACATTAACAACCGACGGGCTGGAGGTTGCGTATGCAGATGGCAAACTAAGGATCATCCGCGAAGGAAGGATACCAAAATTTGTCCGGCAGGTTGAACAGGTCTCTTTTAGTGGTCCGTTGGCTCGCAACGCTGGCCGGGATATCATCTTCGTCACTGAACGCGCGGTGTTTCGCCTGCAGCCTGAGGGGCTAGAACTTATTGAAGTCGCGCCCGGCATTGATGTCCAACGAGATGTTGTTGAGCAGATGGAATTTACTCCTCTCATGCGAACTATCACCCAGATGACCATTCATCCCGTCGCAGCTAAGGATTCGGAGAGCGTCGCATGAAACGCATTGTGATTGTCGCTGCCAAACGAACCCCGTTTGGTCGATTTCGTGGAGGGCTATCGGAGTTCTCACCAGTGGACCTCGCCGTGCTTGCAGGCGACGCAGCGTTGGCGGACATTGATCGGACGCTGATCGATCAAGTCATTCTTGGAAACGTACTGGCCGCCGGTCATGGGATGAATATCGCTCGTCAGGTGGCGATCAAGCTTGGACTGCCCGTCGAGACATCCGCTTTGACCGTCAATCTGATGTGCGGTTCGGGGATGCAATCCGCGCTGATGGCAGTGAGTGCGATTCGTGCGGGTGAGGCCAGCGCTATTCTGGCAGGCGGCACAGAATCAATGTCACAATCACGGCTTCTGGTAGCGCGACCGGGGAAAGGGCAACAGCCGGACTTCTCGGCAACCGTCGATTCTATGCAGCGGGACGGACTGTTGGATAGTTTCAGCAATCGCCACATGGGCGAACAGGCGGAAGAACTGGCGGCGATTTTCAATATCTCGCGCGAGACTCAGGATGCGTTTGCGGCACGCAGCCAGCATTTGTTTGGGGCGGCTCTCGCACGCGGTGATTTTGCAGACGAAATTGTAGCCGTAGGAAAGTTAACAACGGATCAGCATCCACGGCCGGATGTCACTCCAGGGGAACTAGCGCTGTTGCCGCCCGTGTTTCAGACACATGAAAGAAACGGCACGGTGACGGCAGGAAACGCGTCCGGGATTAACGACGGCGCGGCCGTCATGTTGCTGGCGGATCAGGAATTTGCCGAATCCCATGGCTGGCCAATTCTGGCAGAATGGATCGACGGCGTCGTTATCGGCTGCGACCCGGCACGCATGGGACTTGGGCCGGTGCATGCGATCAAAACTCTCATGCAACGGGTAAAACGCGACTGGACCAGCCTTGATACCCTAGAAATCAACGAAGCCTTCGCGGCTCAGGCATTAGCTTGTCTGAAGACGTTCAATCTGGCTCTCGACGTCTCCACCGCTGAGACGACAGTCCGGATGACGGATGGTCATCTAATCCAATTTAATCGAGAAGGTGGTGCCATCGCCATCGGGCATCCGTTGGCTGCCAGTGGAGCAAGATTGTTGACACATCTGGCATGGAGCATCGCCCGCGGTCAATCTCGTTCGGCCATCGGTGCACTCTGCATCGGCGGTGGGATGGGCATCGCGGCGTGGCTGACTGTTCCCGAGGTCAAAACGACCCGCAAAGCGTACCCAATCCGATAACTACAATGGTTGCGACCAGTGGGCATGCAATCGAGACGACTGCGACATCCTTATAGCCTTGACGATGGGTGACACCACAGATTAATAACAGCGTGATCACAGCACCATTATGCGGCAGGCTGTCAAGGCCTCCGCAAGACATCGATGCGACGCGATGGAGGAGTTCGGGATTGATGCCCGTTTCGATGCCGCGTTGGTAGTATGTGTCACCCAGAGCTTTCAAGGCGATACTTAAACCGCCGGAGGCCGAACCGGTCATTGCTGCTAGCGAGTTCACGGCAATCGATTCGGAGATCAAGGGGTTCCCTGGCGCAATGCCGGTGACAAATTTTTGCACAATCACAAACCCAGCTAAGTTTTTTATCGTACTCCCGTAACCGTATTCTGACGCGGTGTTAAAGATGGGCAGCAACGAAGATCTGGCACCAGTGGCAAGTGAGATTTTCAAGCCATTGATGGATCGAAAATGCAAGCCGATTGTGATCAGCACGGCGACAAGCATTGAAAGAACTGTCGACCAAGTGCCTTGAACTTTTTGGAGATTCGTTTTGCCAAACTGTGCTTCCCCAAGATAGCTAGTATCCCAGTGGGGGATCACAAACTGGGAGAACACATAGTTCAGCACGACGACACAGATGATGGGCGCAAAAGCACTCCAGACCGTAGGCAGGTTTCGAGTATCAGCATCCGCCGCGAGATCATCAGACGGAACTATCGCACCAAAGCCTTCACCACTTCGACGTGCGCGGGTGGCTTGGGAATTGAGCCACAGCATGCCTAGGCCAAACATAATGAAACTGCCAATGCAGCCCAGACCGGGAGCAGCAAATGAGGTTGTCCGAAAGAAGGGCATTGGGATTTGATTTTGAATCTGCACCGTTCCCGGCATGGCCGTCATGGTGAAGGTGAATGAACCGAGGGCAATGGCTGCCGGGATTAAGCGTCGCGGAATATCAGCCTGACGAAAAAGTGATCGCGAGAGCGGAAAGGCTGCAAACACAACGACAAACAACGAGACGCCGCCGTATGTCAGGATGCCGCAACTGAGTACAATGGCGAGGATTGTGCGTTTGACGCCGACGGCCCACACAACTACCTCCGCAATTTTGGCCGCTGCGCCAGAGTCTTCCATGAGCTTGCCAAAGATTGCTCCCAGCAGAAACAAGGGAAAGAAGTCGCGAACAAATTCCCCGACACTCCCCATGAAAATCTGAGTGTAACTGGCTAGCACCGGCAGATTTCCATCAAAGACAACCGCTAGTAGCGCACACAACGGAGCCAACACAAGCACACTGACATCCCGATACGCCAGATACATCAGGAGTAGCAGCGAGAGTACGATCCCTACCATGCCAAGCATGCAGTCAAGTCCTCAGTTGGTTTCGCAATTAATATTCAAGTCTTCATGAAAATGGCCCTGCGTTGGCAGGCTGATGGTCCGCCAAAACTACGCTTCACGTCGTTATTTGTAGTCGCGTATCCTAATCACACATCTGATCTTCGTCGATGAGGACACTGCAGGGGAAAGTCCCACATGCGTGAAATTCTACGGGACGCGCTCGCATGCTTGTCGGACGTTATGTTCTGTCGAAAACTGACACAAGTACGTTCTATCCGTCCGCATCGCTTCCCTTTTTTGAACGGCCGACTAAACTCAAATCGGCGGTATTTCAATATTTTCACACCCCACAGTTGCCTTGCTTGTGAGGTAGATTCCGGGCTAAGTTTGATTGAAATGTTTTATTCGAGCGGGATTCTTCAGTATTCTGTCATAAATGAAGTCGCGCCTCAGAATTTTTCAGAATATGGCTGTACTCTACTTTTTGTCCGCGCGGGGTCTCACCGCAATTTCATTCCACCCGACACGAATATGTCTCATGAAAAATGTATGCCTATTCCTTGTCTCTTACGGAGCCTTGA
>QWQG01000161.1 GCA_003670925.1 Planctomycetota bacterium
CCACGACCCGGACAGCCTGATCTCGCACCGGTAGCCCATGCGGCGCTTCCGTGGCTCATCCACAATGTTGTGACAACGCCGTGTCAGGGCGGAGGATTTCTGGGGCAGCAATTCGATCCTTTCGAAATCAACGCCGACCTTCCATCCCTACACTACCAAGTGGAAATGCTACGGCGACTCGATCAGCTGTCACCCGATCGCATGCAGCATCGGCGGGACCTGCTGAGCCGACTGGATGTGATCCATACGGCCATTTCCAATCCTCAGGCCATCCGGCTTAACGAATACAGCCGTCGTGCGGTTGAGCTCCTGGATTCCACCGCACTGCACACCGCACTGGACATTTCTCAGGAAAGCGCGGCGACTCGTGAACGCTACGGTTTGACTGCGCCAGCCGCTCAGCCGGGTGATGGAGCGGCTGCCGGCGCTGCCGGACGTGACCTGCGGGGACAGAATCTGTTGCTGGCCAGACGGCTGGTGGAAGCAGGCGTGCCGTTCGTCAATGTGAATGATTTTCGGCAGCAGGGACAGAACTGGGATTCGCATGCTGACAATTTCGGACAGAATAAAAAGTACTTGCTGCCGCAGGCGGATCGAGCTCTGGCGGCGTTGATTCAGGATCTGGAAGAACGCGGACTCCTCGAGAGTACGCTCGTGGTCGCCACCGGAGAATTCGGTCGCACGCCAACCATCAACGCCGGGGCGGGGCGGGACCACTGGCCCGATTGCTATTCCCTAGTCCTCGCTGGAGGTGGCATCAACGGCGGACAGGTGTTTGGATCCAGCGACCGCATCGGAGCCTATCCGGAAACCGACCCGGTGACACCTGCAGACCTCGCTGCCACGATCTTCTGGCGATTCGGCATCGACCCTGCGACCGAAGTCCGGGACACGACCGGGCGACCGCATCGTATTGCCACTGGCGAACCGATTCGCAGGTTGTTTGGCTGATCCATCTGGACAAATTGTGATGAGAAGTCGGGTCTGGGAAGCGGAGCGCAGCACACCAATTCACTGTCGTGCCATCACTCTTTCCGAAACGACCCAGTCGCGTAATACACGGCGAAAGTCGCCAGCCAATGCTCGCCTTCGTAGTGTCCGCTGGTGACGTAGGTCATGCCGGCGTCGAAGTGCTTGCGGGCGGAATCCTGAAGCATCGCTTTGCGAGGATCCGAAGCAGGCAATGCCGTCGCAATTCCCGCCATCGTCCATGCTCGGGAAAGATCGAGTCCCGCGAGATGCACCAGATGTCCATCCGTCACATCGCTAACTTCCACAGGTACCAGCATGGGCCCCATTTGCCCGTTGCGCAACTGCGGCAGAAACGTGTCGAGCCAGCCGGAAAATTCTTCACGCGACAGGACACGTCGCATGAGGTCTGCTTCATTGAAACCGGGCGAAAAAAAATCGTTGCCTGAAGGTTCATAGTGTGTCGGATAGTTGACGTCTTTCAAGTAGTAGTGATTCGCGCGGGCGATGATCAGTTTCTCAAGCGGTTTGTGGCCGGTCCGGCGGGCATAGTCTAGTTCGAGTGACAGCGCGAATCCGGTATCGGGATGAATACCCGTGCGAATCGGGTAACTGAGTTTTGGCAAGTAATCCATCGAATATTGCACGATGACGATTTCCAGCGGCCTGAGATTGTCCCGCCACTGTTTTGCATCGGCATCGTTCCAGTCGTGAAGTTCGGCGACCAGTTGCAGCGCCCACGCCCAGCCGTACATGCGTTCAAAACTTTTGTTCTCCTTCGGCTGAAAATAGTCCGCTTCGACCTGCAACTTGTCTTTCGTGAATTGCCGATTCAGCGTCTCGCGAATCTGACCGGCAGCAGACGAGTCGGGATAAAGCTTCAACAGACGAACCAGCATCCAGTGCCCGTGCACCGCCGAATGCCAGTCAAAGCAACCATAGAACACAGGATGCATGGCTGCGGGCGATTTGAGGTCTTCGGCGGAAGTCATCACATTTGAAGGTTTGTTGGGATACTCCTGCGGAATCCCTTTGAGGGCAAGAGCCGCGAAGGCCGCGACCTGATCATCGGACAAAGTCATTCTTACGGGCTCCGACGGTCGTGTCTCATTTTCAGACTCTTCTGCCATTGCCACCGGGAACGGCCAGGCAGCAGACGCGATCATCGCAAAACTTAGAACGAAACCCCCCATGCGGAACCGTTGAAGACCGATCTGCATAACTCCACTCTTCCTTTAAGTTGAGCGGCAGAAAAGAATTCAACGAAGGGACAGGGACGGTCTAGTCCGCCGTTCGCCCAAGCATTCATTCGTCCGCGGTGCGTGGTGAATGTACTCTCTCAGTCTAGTGCCGCAATGCAATTCACTTGCCCGCAGGAAGGCAACGAAAGATGGCAACGCCATTTGATGGAATGCCAACAGAAAAGGAGTTTGTGGCTTTCGTCGCGACAAACTTTGTGACGTGCGTGTAACTGCTTTTGGAATGCCGGTGATCGCGCAACCGTAATCGATGTTTAAAGGCAGACAAAATTCGTAGTGTGCGCCATTGCCATGCATGCCCCTCGCGTCGGCAAGAGTGGATGCCATTCGGTCCACTGGGGTGCTGCTGTAATTGTCATTGAAATACAAATGGTCACTCGGTTGGTATGTTGTGCTGTCGGTGGACGTGAATCCGGTGGCCAGCATGAGATGGTCGTAATCCGAGTCATTGGCCCCTTGCGCATAGGCCACAATCATCACGAGATGCCCCGCCTGACTGTGTTGCTTTATCCATCCGAAATAGGAACCAGAAAACTGCGGGGTTGTTTGGTTGTCGTTGAACTCTGCAGATCCCAGTCGAAGCGTTGTCAATACCTTCTGAGCGTTGACGGCGACGTTTGCGTGACGTTCGCGAGGAGTCGCCTTGGGACTCAGCCGCTTCACTGAGTCGCAGACGTGTCCCGATCGATCTCTGGATTTGCATGGGAATGGTAAAAGGCGAAGATCGAATTGTTGGCTTTTGGTCCTGAAGCCCAGCGAAGTTGTGCTGAATGTTGTCAACCACGATGCCGGCGTGGGCAGAGATCTAGTCTTGGGAATCGGCAGATGGTGTTCCCGAAGATATCTCTCGTGATTGCCGTCGTCGCTGGACTCTTTTGCAGAGTGTTGCGACGATGCTGTGTCCGGCAACACGTGCAAGTTCATCATGAATCGGATTCGAGCCATGCAGAACGGGAACATACTTCCAGGGTTGGATTCGGGCCCTCATCGACAGGGACGAGTTCGAGGCAGGTGGCTGATCTTCTATGTTACGATCGCAGCAGCCGTTGCTGGTGGCGATGTAGAACCGACTGCAGCGGACGAAGGGCGTGCGGCAGCACGTCGCCTGAATCGCCTTGAGTACCAGAACACGATTTGCGATTTGCTGGGGGTGAAGATCGATTTTCAGGAAATGTTGCCGCCGGACAGTTCAGCGGATGGATTCGACAACGTAGGTGAAGCGCTCCACACGTCTTCGTTCCTGATGGAACGATATCTCGAAGCTGCGCGCATCGCGTTGGATCGCGCGATCGCGAATCTGCCTCAGCCGCCAACGATTCAGAAACGTTACAGCTTGAAAGAAACTCATCAGGTCAAATCGACGACCGAGAACGTTTTTCGCAAGTCGGATGACGACGCTCGGGTTGTCATGTTCAGCTCATCGCCTTGGCAGTCGGCATCGCTATCGCCCTTCTATCCACCAGATCCCGGCAACTACCGATTTCGGATCTCAGCCGCTGGAATTCAGAGTCAAGGCCAGCCGGTGACGTATCGTGTGGATGCCGGACTTATGTTGATGACCGGCAAGCAGCATCTGGTTAGTTATTTTGATGCACCGCCTGATGAGTCCGTTGTCGTGGAATTCGTCGATTATATGGATGCCCGAAATACGATCCGCATTCTGCCTTATGGACTGGCATCCGCGCAGGAAGTCGACAAGATCGGTGCGGAACAATTTGACGGACCCGGTCTGGCGATTGACTGGATTGAAGTCGAGGGGCCATTGAACGAAGGCTGGCCTCCGGCCAGTCATCGCCTCATCTTTGGTGATCTGGCGCAAGAGTCTGCTCCGCTGGAAAACCAAGCGGCTCGCGTCGAAGTCGTCTCCAGCGATCCATTAGTGGATGCCGAACGTCTCCTTCGCCAGTTCTGCCGTCGGGCGTTTCGCAGGACGGTGGCGCACAACGATGTCGCACCGTTTATCCAGCTTGTGAAAGCCAAACTAGATGAGGGACGATCATTTGAAGAGGCGATGCGCGTCGGTTTGACGGCAGTCATGGTGTCGCCGGAGTTTCTATTTCTTCTGGAGAAACCTGGCACGCTCGACGACTTCGCTCTCGCCAGTCGGCTGTCGTATTTTCTGTGGCGTACGATGCCGGACGACGAACTCCTGACGCTGGCTGAACAGACTGAATTGCATCGTCCTGAGACGCTTCACGATCAGGTGGAGCGGATGCTGAACGACCCGCGGTCACAGGCGTTTGTCCGCGATTTTGTCGGCCAGTGGCTGAACCTGCGCGATCTCGATTTTACGATGCCTAGTCATCTGCTGTATCCTGAGTTCGACGACATGCTGAAGGAGTCGATGCTGCGGGAGACAGAATTATTCTTTGCAGAAATTTTGACGCATGACCTGAGTCTGACCAACTTTGTCGCGTCGGATTTTTCCATGCTGAACGGACGGCTGGCGCGACACTATGGCATTCCGGGTGTTGCAGGCTGGGAATTCCGCCGCACTCCGCTGCCGCCTGATAGTCACCGCGGCGGTGTTCTGACAATGGCCAGCGTGCTGAAGATCACAGCCAATGGTACGTACACCTCGCCAGTCATACGTGGTGTGTGGGTTCTGGAACGCATTCTCGGGACGCCGCCTGCTCCACCCCCGGAGAACGTGGCAAGCTTGGTTCCCGACATCCGTGGGGCGACCACCATCCGCGAGCTACTGGGCAAGCATCGCGAGGACGAGGCATGTGCAGGCTGCCATGATGAAATCGACCCGCCCGGTTTCGCCCTCGAGAATTTCGATGTGATCGGTGGCTGGCGCGACCGCTATCGACTCTCCGGATGGACGCGCGATGCCGAGGAAGTTACGCTGAACGGCAGAAAAATGCCGTATTACAACGGAGCGAAAGTCGATCCTTCCGACGTGTTGCCGGATGGCCGGGCATTCCGGAATGTCGATGAGCTTAAGTTGCTTTATCTGGCTGACAAAGATCAGCTCGCACGCACGCTGACGGAAAAACTGGTGACCTACAGCACGGGAGCCGCTCCGCGGCCAGAAGATCAACTGCGGATCGAAGCCATCGTGGCCCGCGTCCGCGAACAGAACTACGGATTTCGAGCACTGATCCACGCCGTCGTGCAGGACGAGCTGTTTCAGACAAAATAAACTCTTGAAAAGAGACCTCCATTGACAAGCAAATTCGGATTTCGAAAGGCTCAATCAACATCCCGACGCCAGCTGTTGCGTGCGGCCGGAGTTGGGATTGCATTGCCCGTGCTGGATTGTTTTCAGTCGCGTGTACAGGCAGCTCAAAACGAAACGGCACCGCGCCGCATGGTGTGCATCTGCACGCCGCTGGGCCTTCATCCGGCCGATTTCTTTCCGACAACTTGCGGGCCGGACTATGAACTGACTCCGCATCTGGAAGTCTTCGGGGAATTACGAAAGGACTTCACGGTGATCTCCGGCTTGTCACATCCGGAGGTTGGTTCCAGTCACGACTCGATCTTCAGTTTCCTGACAGGCGCACCGCATCCCGAAATCCGATCTGGTTTTCGCAACAGCATTTCCTTGGATCAGTTTGCGGCTGAGCAGATTGGCGGGTTGACGCGGTTTCCCGGCTTATCGTTGTCAGCCGAGGGCTTTGGACTGTCGTGGACACGCAGCGGTGCATTTGTGCCATCGGACCTCTATCCGGCCAATGTCTTTGCACGCATGTTTCTCGAAGGACGACCCGACGAAGTGAAGTTGCAGCGGCAACGTTTGAGCGACGGACGCAGCATTCTGGATATGGTGCGTGAGCAGGCCCGACAGATGCAGCCAACGTTAGGTCAACATGATCGTGAGAAAATCGATGAATACTTTACCAGTGTGCGCGAACTGGAACAGCGACTGGCGATAGGGGAACAGTGGTCGCAGCGACCGAAACCACACGTCGATGCTCAACAACCACAAAACAACATGAATTCTGCAGATGTGATTGGGAAGACGCGACTAATGTTTGACCTAGTCCATCTCGCCATCCAGACCGATTCGACACGGTTGATCACGATGCTGCTCTTGGGAACCAGTCAGGTGCCTCCGATTCCCGGCGTTTCATTGGGCCATCACGACTTGTCACATCACGGCCAAGATCCCCAGAAAATTGCCCAACTGCGGACAGTGGAGATCGAGAAAATGAAGGTCGTGCATGAGTTGTTGTTGAAGCTCAAAAATACGGAAGAGCAGGGCGCGAGTCTGTTGGACCGAACCATGGTTTTTTTCAGCAGCAACCTTGGCGACGCGAGCACACACTCGACGAAAAACCTGCCTGTGCTTCTGGCCGGCGGCGGTTTCCGACATGGTCAGCACCTTGCGTTTGAGCCCGACAACCCGCCACCGCTGTCGAATCTGTACCTGTCGATGCTGCATCGTCTGGGTATCACTGCCGACAAGTTTGCATCCAGCACCGGAACACTTACCGGACTGGAATTCTGATGGCTCCGGAAATATCTGATGCCGGAATATGCACGTCAAACTCCTTTGATTGCAGTCATCAAATGCGATAGGCTTATGTCTCGCAAAGACTAAGCAGAACGCTGTTTCGGCATTTGGTCGACCTGCCGGAACCGCGCTTTGCTTGGTCCGGTTTCCAGATTTCAGCCTCATGCGTTGTTTTGACAAAGCACTCGTAAACCCTTCACACTCAATCTTATCCCTCAGGAAGTCTGCTGCCATGCGATGTCGTCTCCCTCGATTGTATTTTGGATTTCTGATGGTTGCCGCAGTTGTGTCATTCTGGCCGCATCAGGTATTCGCGGCTGAACCCATCAAGGCCTTGATTGTGGATGGGCAGAACAATCATGCCGTGTGGCCGACGACCACAAAGATGATGAAGAAGTATCTCGAAGAAACAAAGCTGTTTACGGTCGCTGTTGCCACAGCCGCCCCAGAGGGCTCTGACCCCAACTTCAAACCCGACTTCAGTAAGTACGCAGTCGTAATTTCAAATTTTGGCCATGGTGCGGCAGCATGGCCGAAAGAGACGCAGCAGGCGTTTGAGGCTTTTGTGCGTCGCGGCGGTGGATTTGTGGTGGTGCATGCGGCGGACAATGCGTTCCCAGAATGGCCAGCCTACAATGAAATGATCGGGCTGGGTGGTTGGGGTGGCCGGACGGAGAAAGACGGGCCGTATGTGTACGTCAATGAGAAGGGAGAAGTTGTGCGCGATGAGACGCCCGGCAATGGCGGTAACCACGGAGAGCAGTGGGAATTTCCCGTGATCGTGCGCGACGCAGAGCATCCCATTACGAAAGGCATGCCGACCGAATGGCTCCATGCCAAGGATGAGCTGTATGACAAGTTGCGTGGACCTGCCAAAAATATGCAGATCCTCGCGACAGCAGAATCCACAGTCACCGGCCGCAATGAACCGATGATCTTTACAATCGGCTACGGTCAAGGCCGAGTCTTCCACACTCCAATGGGTCACGCCGAGTATTCCGATGAGTGCGTCGGTTTCATCACGACGCTGCAACGCGGGACAGAATGGGCGGCCACGGGCAAAGTGACAATTCCCATCCCTGCCGACTTCCCTACCGCCGACAAAACCAGCAGCCGACTCTATGGAAAATAAAGGTGCATCTTGATTCTGCCCAAGGTCTTTTCACAACTGGTCCTAGACGTCCATGTACGATGTCATCGGAGATATTCATGGCCACGCTGACGAACTCGAGCTACTGCTGCAGGCGTTGGGCTATCGGGAGGTCCGGAGTGTCTACGAACACCCCGAGCGAAAAGTGATCTTTCTTGGTGATTTCATTGACAGAGGACCGCAGATTCGCCAAGTGCTAAACATTGTGCGACCGATGGTCGATGGTGGCAAGGCTCTGGCCGTCATGGGGAATCACGAATTCAATGCTCTGTTATTTCACACAGAGCATGTGCATCACAAAGAGGCATATCTGCGGCGGCGAGACAATAAAAACATCCGCCAGCACAGCCAGACGATTCTGCAGCTCCCGGATCGGGATCTCGCTGACTGCATCGCATGGTTTAAGACGTTGCCGATGTGGTTGGACCTCGACGGTTTGTGTGTGGTGCATGCCTGCTGGGACGACAAAGCTCTTGCAACAATTCGAGCAGCTCGTCCGCAAGACGAAGCCCTCACCTCCGATTTTCTGCATACCGCGTGTGATCCTGAGAATCCGCTGTTCGATGCCGTGGAGATTATCCTGAAAGGCAAAGAAATCGAGCTTCCGCAGGGTCAGTCCTTCGCCGACAATGAAAGCCACGTGCGCACGGCAACCCGCACTCGCTGGTACATGTCGCCGCAGGGTCAAACTTATCGCACCTACGCCCTCACAAACAAGATTGATTGTCAGCACGCGCTTGAGCAAGCAGTGCTTGACGCGGCGGCTCCTTATCCGCTCGACGCGAAACCCGTGTTCATCGGGCATTATTGGATGTCAGGCCGGCAGCCCGAATTACTGGCTCAAAACGTGGCGTGTGTGGATTACAGTGTCGCCAAGGGCGGGTTTTTGTGTGCCTACCGCTGGCACGGAGAACAACAGTTAAGTCACCAGAATTTCTTTTGGGTCGGCAAAGAGCCTAAGTCATGATTTTCCACATCGGCTGGGCACCTTCGACACCGACGAGGGTGTGATTGAGACCGCCGAAGAAGTAGGTGAGTTTTTCGGGGCTGAGGCCGAGTTGTGTCAGGATCGTGGCGTGCATGTGTCGGACATGGAAGACGTCCTCCACGGCCTTGCTCCCAATTTCGTCGGTCGCTCCCAAAGATATGCCGCCCTTAATCCCGCCGCCTGCCATCCACATGGTAAAGCCATAACTATTGTGATCGCGTCCGCTGCCAGTGGCGTATTCTGCAGTTGGCTGACGTCCGAATTCACCACCCCACACGATGAGCGTATCCTTGAGCAGACCGCGTTGTTTGAGGTCTTGGATCAGTCCGGCAATCGGTTTGTCGGTTTCGCCAGCGTGCAGATTGTGATTACTTTCCATGTCGGAATGCGCATCCCAGTTGTCGTCGTTGTGAGCCCCGCCGGAGTAAATCTGGACGAAGCGAACACCACGTTCGACAAGGCGTCGAGCCAGCAGACACTGGCGGCCGAATTTTTCGCTCTTTGGATCTGTCAGACCATATTGTTCCTGCGTGGCTGCAGTCTCCTGCGAAATATCTACGGCTTCGGGAGCTTGGGACTGCATCTTGTAGGCCAGTTCGTAGCTCGCAATGCGTGCGGCAAGGTTGCTATTGTCGGAACGCGAAGCGGAGTGGTCTTCGTTGTATTGCCGCAACGTGTCCAAGAGACGGCGTTGTGAATTGCCTGTGAGTTCCTGCGGCGGCGTCAGGTCCAGAATCGGATTCTTGCCGGCACGCATGGCGGTGGCCTGATACGTCGCGGGCATGTAGCCGCTGCTCCAGTTTTTAGAGCCACTGATCGGGCCTCCCCGAGGATCTAGCATGACCACGAAACCTGGCAAATCTTCATTCACGCTGCCAAGTCCGTAATTAGCCCACGAACCGATGCAGGGATGTCCGCTGAGGACTCTGCCGGAGTTCATCATCAGCATGGCAGATCCGTGAATCGGCGAATCGGCCGTCATCGAATGCACAAACGCGATGTCGTCAGCACAAGTCCCCAGATGCGGAAACAGGTCGCTGATCCATTTGCCGCATTGGCCGTACTGTTTAAATTTCCAACGCGGTTCCACGATGCGGCCCTGATTGCGATGTCCGCCGCGACCGAATGTTTTGACTTCCATGGTCTTGCCATCCATGCCGTACATTGAGGGCTTATAATCAAATGTATCGACCTGACTTGGTCCACCATACATGTACAGAAAAATCACGTTCTTCGCTTTTGGGGCGAAGTGTGGTTCTTTCGGAGCTAACGGATTTCTAAACTCCGTCACACCATCGGCAGCGATTGCTTGGTTGTTCAAAAAGCCATCCCGGTCCATCATGGCCGTCATCGCCAGTCCGGCAAATCCGGAACCAGTCTGCCACAGCATTTCACGCCGGGTACGTCCACAAAAGTTTGGCGTTGTCATAGTTGTTGCTTCCGAATTCCATTGTCCCGAAGAGGGTCGCTTTTTGGTGAGAGAAGTTCATACGTAGGATGGACATTCCTGTCCGTCGAATGGCCCAGAAACGCCTTCGAAGCCAACTTTACGGCAGTTCAGAAATCTTGCTCCGTCGGCACGCTTTCTGGTGAGGACTCGGACAGGAATGTCCAAGCTACAGAAATTGCAACTTGGCGATGAGAAGTATTTCTCGAACGGTCCTTCAATCAAGATAAACAAACTCATTCAGATTCAGGGCCACGAGGCAGAAGAATTTTCGAGCCTGTTCGGCGGTCATTTTCTGTTCGCTCTGCAACGTGCTGATCAGCTGCAGCCCACGAGCGACCTCGATATCTGTGGGCGGCCGTTGTGTCACGCGTTGCAACGCCGTGCGGACTTGAGCATCCAGATGATCAGGGTGTGCTTCTTGGAGCATGTCGGAAAATACGGCTGACGCGGTCAGGATAAATTCACTATTGAGCAGTCCGAGAGCTTGAGTGGGCTGTGTTGTTGCAAAGCGAACAGGGCACGTCTGGTCTGTATCTGCCATATCGAAGCTCTCCAGAATCGGATCCAGCAACGAGCGTTTCACATGCACGTAGACGCTGCGCCGGGCTTCATCTTCCGGAGAGGAATTGCCCCAGCCAGAGCCAGGTTGAGACTGCCCGGCTTTGATTTCCGCCGGGATCTTCGTATAGATCGAAGGGCCATACATGCGGTCTGCATTCAACGTCCCGTTGGCCCAGAGAATGGAATCGCGAACTTCTTCTGCCGAAAGTCGGCGCATCTCGTATCGCCAGAAATGGTCGTTCGTCGCGTCCTTCGCAAGGGCGTCTTCCCGACCAGCAGAACTCATTTGATACGCCGCTGAATTCATGATCAGGCGGTGCATCGATTTCATGGACCAGTCAGCTTCCACAAACGTCGCTGCCAGCCAGTCCAGAAGTTCTGGGTGTGTCGGTTTGCTGCCCTGAAATCCAAAATCGCTGGATGTCCGCACAATTCCTCGACCAAAGTGATACTGCCACAGGCGATTCACCATCACCCGGGCCGCGAGTGGATTGGTAGGACTGGTTATCCACTTTGCCAAGGCAGTCCGCCGACCACTGGAAACAGCTCCTTCCGCCAACGGCAGAATCTCTGGTGCCGGCGGTGACAGAACTGACGGAAACCCTGGAGATACCTCGTCACCCGGCGACTGAGGATTCCCACGCATCAGCAGATACGTGGGTTTCATGCCGGCGATGTCCTCTTTGACGCACAAGGCCTGCGCCATCCCACTCGGAGGATTCTCGCGCAACCGATTCCGATGATCGGTCAGTCCTCGGTAATGATTGACTTCATCAACCGTCAGGAGACCTCCACTCCGCTTTTCAATGAGCCGCACGCGATTGGCCTCGTAGGCAAATTCGTCGTTTTCGACCCCCACAAAATCCGCTTGAACCTTCTCCTCTAGCTGTTGCAGTTGGCGGGCAACGTGCTTCTGCTCATTCTCATACCGTGACATGGCAGCGGCGTAAAGTGTTTTTTCTTCCGGTTGTACAATCTCCATCACTGTGTTTTCGCGGACACGCACGCCACGGAAAAACGCCAAGAGACTGTAGTAGTCTGACTGTGGAATGGGATCGATCTTATGATCATGGCAGCGCGCACAATTGATGGACAGCCCCAGCAATGTTTGACCAGTCGTGGTCACAATATCATCAAGGTCATCGTAGTACGCAAGTTCCACATCTGCCGGCTCATCGTCCAAACGGCCAAGCCGGTAAAACCCAGTCGCCACGATTGAATCTGGAGTCTTGTGAAGCAGTTCGTCACCCGCCAGTTGCTCCGTGACAAACTGATCATACGGTTTGTCGTTGTTGAATGACTGAATCACATAGTCGCGATAACGCCACACAAATGGCTTAGCGCCGTCGCGTTCGTAGCTGTTGGTTTCGGCATAGCGAACCAGATCGAGCCAATGGCGGCCCCAGTGTTCTCCGTAATGCGGCGATGCGAGCAGTTGATCAATCAAGGTGGCCCAGGCCTGCGGTGATGGGTTAGCGGCGAAGGCTTCCACAACTTTTGGTTCCGGAGGCAACCCCGTCAAGTCGTAATAGGCGCGGCGCACCAGTTCACGCGGTTCGGCTTGCGCATTCGGGGTCAGCCCGTGGTCGTGCAACTGTTTCTCGATAAAGCGGTCAAGATCGCTCTTGGCCCAGTCGCCCTCTACTGCGGGAGCTGAAGGCTTAATCACCGGCCGAAACGACCAATGTTGTTTGGTTTGGGCATTCACACGAGGCGGTTCACGTTTGGCTTCAAAGTGGAGAGTTTTCAGATCCTTGGGCCATGCCAGACCGTTTTTCACCCAGTTCGTGAGCGATTCAATCTGCTTTGGCGACATTTGCCCCGTGGGTGGCATTTTCGAACCGTCGTAGTTGATCGCCATGAGAAGCAGACTTTCCATCGGCTTCGCAAGATTGACAGCCGGTCCGGATTCGCCACCGGCGAGGATTGCCGCTCGTCGGGTCAGATCGAGACCGCCCTTCGGCTCCGCACCGGAATGACATTTCAGGCAATTGACCTCAAGAACGCCTGCGATTTCCGCTTCGAACGCCGCAACGAGTTCCGCAGGAAAGTCCGGAATTTCATCGGCAGCCCCGAAACTGGATAGCAATGGAAGCAGCAGAATTGCTGGAACGCACCGAAATGGCATCTTGAAATCTCGATTTATGGCTGAAAAAAGACGTGATGCATGTGACAGCGGGATGGACGTTCGGCTGCGGAAATAAAACAGTCGCCCTCATTTTGGGCCCAGCTTCGCCGGCCTGTTTCAACTGTTTCTGGCTTTCAGCCAATCAACCTAGGCTATCCAGCACATCTGTCAGTGTCAACGAGCCAACTAGGAGTACCGATCTCCGGAGGTTTTAGACATAGGCTTCCGCGATTCTTGAACCACACGAAAATCCTGGTAAACTTTCCCGGATTTTGCGCCTCTTGACGCCACCGGCCAGTCGCTCTCTGCTTTGCTGTCTTTCGGAATTGTCTGAACCTGTCTGCGAAAGTGGTGCGCTCAATCCGTAATTCGCTGGAGTTTTCTTGCGGATCGCGACAGAAATCAGGATCATGCTTTTGGAAGGATCACTGCAAAGTGCCACGTCGTAACGATATTAAGAAGATTCTGATCATAGGTTCCGGCCCGATTGTGATCGGTCAGGCATGTGAGTTCGACTATTCGGGAACTCAGGCCTGTAAAGCTCTGCGGGAAGAGGGCTACGAAGTCGTGTTGGTGAATTCCAACCCCGCAACCATTATGACCGATCCGAATACTGCCGATCGGACGTATATCGAACCGATCACTTGGCAGTACGTGGAAGAAATCATTAAACAGGAGCGTCCTGACGCGCTGCTGCCAACGCTCGGTGGCCAGACTGGTCTGAACACGGCAATGGAACTGGTCAGGCACGGCGTGCTCGCCAAATACGGCGTCGAGATGATTGGCGCGAAGGAAGAAGTCATCAAGCGAGCCGAAGAACGTGACACGTTCAAAAAGATTATGCTCGAAATCGGACTTGACGTTCCCCGCAGCTTCACCGTTCACAATATTGACGAAGCACGTGAAGCAGTCAAAGACATTGGACTGCCGATCATCATTCGAGCCAGTTTCACGCTGGGCGGAACGGGCGGCGGGATTGCATACAACATCGAAGAGTTCGAAGACATGGTGCGGCGCGGGATCGCACTTTCGCCCATCAAAGAAGTGTTGCTCGAAGAATCCATTATCGGCTGGAAAGAGTACGAAATGGAAGTGATGCGCGATAACGCCGACAACGTCGTCATCATCTGCGCGATTGAGAACTTTGATCCGATGGGCGTCCATACGGGCGATTCGATCACCGTGGCTCCGGCTCAGACGTTGTCCGACAAAGAGTATCAAAGGATGCGCGACGCCACGATTAAAATCATGCGTGCCATCGGCGTCGAAACCGGCGGTTCGAATGTGCAGTTCGCCATTCAGCCGGATACCGGTCGCATGACGGTGATCGAAATGAATCCGCGCGTCAGTCGTTCTTCTGCGCTGGCGTCCAAGGCCACTGGCTTCCCGATCGCCAAGATTGCCGCCAAGTTGGCCGTGGGTTATCGGCTGGACGAGATCCCGAATGACATTACGCGCCAAACGCTGGCCTGCTTCGAGCCGACGATCGACTATGTCGTCACCAAGATCCCGCGTTGGACGTTTGAAAAATTTCCGGAAGCCGATCCCACGTTGACGGTGCAGATGAAGTCTGTCGGCGAAACGATGGCCATCGGTCGCACGTTTCGTGAATCGCTCCAAAAAGCCCTACGCGGCCTTGAAATCGGCCACTTTGGACTCGGCGGTGGCAAGAAAGATTTATGGGGAACCGACAAGCAGCCGACAAGGGAAGAGATTCAGAGCAAGCTCGCGATTCCGAACGCGGAGCGGATCTTCTATCTGCGGTATGCCTTGAAGTTCGGAATGTCGGTTGAGCACATTCATGAGACCACCGATATCGATCCCTGGTTTCTCCGCAATCTTGAGCAACTCGTCAGACTGGAAGATGAGATCCGCTTGATCAATCGGCTTGAAGATGCCTCGCCGGAACTGATTCGTCGCGCCAAAAAGGACGGGTTCTCTGATGCGCAGCTGGCGTTTTGGTGGGACTGCTCTCAAATAGAAGTCCGTCAGTGGCGCAAGGATCTAAACATTGTGGCCACGTTCAAACAGGTCGATACGTGCGCTGCTGAGTTTGAGGCTTATACGCCGTATTATTATTCGACATATGAAATGGAAGATGAAACGCCGGCAAAGGAGTCAGGCAAAAAACGCATCATGATTCTGGGCGGCGGACCGAACCGTATCGGGCAAGGAATCGAATTCGACTACTGTTGCTGCCATGCCGCGTTTGCCTTGGCAGAACTGGGCATCGAAAGTATCATGGTCAATTCGAACCCGGAAACCGTTTCAACCGACTACGACACATCTGATTATTTATTTTTCGAGCCGCTGACGATCGAGGACGTGCTCAATATCTGTGATCGGATGCAGCCGGATGGCGTGATCGTGCAGTTCGGCGGCCAGACGCCACTCAATCTTGCACGAGGTCTGGAAGCGGCGGGCGTCAACATTATCGGCACGAGTCCGGACATGATCGATGCGGCAGAAGACCGCGCGCGTTTTCAGAAGATTCTAGAGAAGCTCGGCCTGCATCAACCGCCAAACGGCATCGCGACCAATATTGAAGGCGCGCGGGCAGCTGCGAATCGGATCGGATATCCGGTGCTGGTTCGCCCAAGTTACGTGCTGGGTGGTCGCGCGATGGAGATCTGCTACGACCAGAAGAGCCTAGAGCGCTACATGGCAGAAGCTGTCGATGTATCTCCGGATAAGCCCGTCCTGATCGACAAGTTTCTGGAAGATGCAATCGAAGTGGATGTGGACGCGATCTCGGATGGCGAAACGACCGTCATCGGTGGCGTAATGGAGCACATTGAAGAAGCAGGTGTCCATTCCGGAGACTCTGCGTGTGCGTTGCCGCCATATTCATTGCCCGCCAGCGTCGTGGATGAAATTCGTGTAGCCACGCGGGCCCTTGCGACCGCGTTGCAGGTGCGCGGACTGATGAATATCCAGTTCGCGGTGAAGGTTGATGGTGACAGTCCGCAGGGCACGGTTTATGTGCTGGAAGTCAATCCTCGCGCCAGTCGTACGTCGCCGTTCGTGTCAAAAGCGATCGGTCATTCATTAGCGAAGATTGCGGCCAAGGTGATGGTTGGGGTTTCGCTGAAGTCGCAGGGCTTCACTGAAGAAATTGTGCCGAAATATACGTCGGTCAAAGAGAGCGTTTTTCCGTTTAACCGCTTTATGGGCGTCGATATTGTGCTTGGTCCGGAAATGCGATCAACGGGCGAAGTCATGGGAATCGATGCGGACTTCGCGGTGGCGTTCGCCAAGGCACAGCTTGCGGCGGGTTCGCGTCTACCGCTGACAGGGAAGATTTTTATCAGTATGTCAGCCAATCATAAGGAGCGAATGATTGAGCCTGCGCGCCGCCTGAAGTCGCTCGGCTATCAACTGGTCTGCACGAGCGGCACCGCACGCGTCTTTCAGGAAGCAGGCATTGATGTGGACGTAGTGAGAAAAGTTCAGGAAGGTCGTCCGAATCTGCTTGACCTGATGGCGAACGGAGAGATTCAGCTGATTTTTAATACTCCCAGCGGCAAAGGGGCGCGCACCGACGAAGGCAAAATCCGGGCCGCTTCTGTTACGTATGGCGTCCCTTGTGTCACCACGATGCCCGGCTGTTCGGCAGTCGTCAACGCACTGGAAGCCCTCCGCGAAAATCCAAATCCGGGTGTGAAGGCGATTCAGGATTGGGTGGGCGCAGACAAATAGGGAAAAACTGTCATTCACCAGTGCAATTTATGTAGCTTGGACATGCATGTCCGAGTCCCCGCCAGAAGGCTTCCCGAGAAAGGAGGGCCTTTAAGAAACCGAAGCCTCTCAGTCGTTAATTTTCTTGGCCATACGACGGACATATAGGTCCGTCCTCCGGAACTGCTGGCGAAAACATGAACGAAAATAACTCAATCACTCTTCCCGGCATGATGCTCTGTGCCAGACAGCACGTTGCGAGGGTGGAAGGCGTGCGTCAGATGGCCCGTGACACATGGGCCGTGAAAATTCATGCGCCGGAACTTGCGGGTAGCATTACGCCCGGGCAGTTCTTTATGATTCGGCCTTTGACGGGGAGTGATCCCTTGTTGGG
>QWQG01000180.1 GCA_003670925.1 Planctomycetota bacterium
AATGAAATCGCTGGAATCTTCATCATCGGCCATATTGCCTGATTCACGCGTAAAAGATGCAGACGAAACTCTCAATCTTCAGGACGACAACGCCGAAGTGGATCAAACATGGTCCGGTCACCGATTTCTCTCACCGCCCACCGGGCAAGGGACGCGTCTCTTTGTCCTGACACAAAATGACACTCAGATATTCCTGAACTGCCTGTACCGAAACACGGGGTCGCTGCTGTGGCAGCAACCACTTGCTTACACCAACGAACAGATGCTCACCTTTGCCGACAGGTCGTTTTTCACGAAGCGCGCGAGCACTTGTGTTTTAAGCGGCGAGACGATCGTATGCAGTCTGGCTGATGGCATGCTCATCGGTGTGCGGGCAATCGATGGAAACCTGCAATGGGCCACGGTGATTCGCGATGAAGCGTCACTGACGCCGGAGATCCGGTTCGCCGGACGAATACCGCCTGACGAAATCGAGATCGCGTCTCCCTCAATCTTGGTGCCATGCATTTCCGAGAGAATCGTAATCTGCGCAAATCACGCTTCTGTTTTACTCTACGGTCTATCTCTCGAGACTGGTGAAATTTTGTGGAAGTGTTCACGCAGGGCATTTGGTCCTGGAGAGGTCGGCGGTAGTCCAGACTACTATGTCGCAGGAATTTCCGAAAATCAGGTCATCCTTGTTGGAGATCGTCATTGCCGCAGCGTCGATTTGCAAACCGGCTCTCAGAACTGGGTCGTACAAATTCCCGTCAGTAGCGGACGCGCAGAATGTCGCGGTGAGCGTTGCGTGATTCCGCTACGCTACGGTCAGGCAGCCACGGTCAATCTATCGACAGGCACATTAATACAGCCATCGGCGGTGGATCCCCCGGATAATTCTCTGGCGCAGTATGGAGCGATTGCAAGTGACGCTGAATTGATCTGTGTTTCTACGCCAACGAGCGTCGCCGTTTTTCCTCGCGTTGACGCCCTCCTGAAGCACGCCGATCAATTGCCTGCGTTGACTGCGAATCCAACAAATCGTTGTCTTATTCAAGCTCAAGCACATCTGATCAATGGCGATATAGACGCGGCGTTGGCGTTGCTGAAGGAAGACGTTGCCGCTCGAAACACACACACACCGCCCGTCCCACAGGTCGATGAATTTTTGGCGGAACTCATCCTCCAGCAATGGGGTTTCGCAATCGGAGCGAGACGGGAGGCAGTGCTTCGGCGGCCGCCAGACGAACCGGCATTGCTCGGCGTGGCGACTCCACACGACGCAGAACTCTTATCTCAATTGACGCTGCCGGCAGACATGGTGCTGCGAACGAGCGTCTTTCAACTGCTGTCTGAGACTTTGCCTGCCCGCCGGTTAATCGGACTCGCGGAGTTGAAACAGGATCGAGGTTGGGATAGGACAATCCGACTCACGAACCTGTGGAGCGTCCGGCCGGAATTGTTGTTCGACCATCCTGGCATCGATTTAGCGAGTGGCATCGTCGCATTTGACGGCTTGTCGAATCATGAACTTAGGCAGCTTGCCGGCCAGACCTTGCAACATTTCGAAATGATGTCAGACGATGCGTCACGTCAAAGTCTTGCCAATCGTTTAATCAGTCGCGGTGAATTTGCCGCTGCGGAGCTTCTGCTGATCCGCTGGTGCGAGGTATCAGCAAAGGCACAGCTAACTTCGCACACGCAAGCAATGGATGCGCTCTTGCATTTCAGAACACTCCGAGACACCAACGCGTATCATAGCCGATCAGTTCCGATCGGTGATCAGGACGAGAATTTGGGTGTCGTTATCCGGGATTCAGAATTGGCAGAAATCGGCGTCACATCCATGGTTTCAACGCCGCTCACCTTTCAGTTCTCGCCATTCATTCGCCAGCCCGACGCTGAATTTGAAGCGAGTCAGCGTCAAGTCTGGTTCGAACCACTTCCCAAACATTGCGGTTTAAACACTTATCTTTCGCACGACGCTGATGCTCTTTCAAAGGTGACCTTCATTGATCCCCTCGATGGAATTATTCGAGATCAGATCGCCTTGCCGTTTCCGCTCAATCAGACGGCCGGTCGTTTCGTACCATTTGCGGATGGTGATTTTACGCCGGGAATGTTTCCGGTCTGCAGTACCGACGAGATAGCGATGATCTCCTGTCCGCTTCCCGGTGAAGCCAGCATTCTCTGGACCAGACGTTTTCGGAATGGCGAGAAGGATGCGCACCGCGTAGAATTTGGGGCTCTCGGTTCCGATCACTTCATCTGGCAGTTTGGCGAAGAACTGCACTGTTCAGACCCATTGACGGGCGACGACTTATGGAGTCGAAAACGGACGCTGTCTCAGAGTGACCAAGCAATCATGGATCGTGGCACAAGTCCGTCCGTCCGCAGAATCGCTGGTGATGGACTTGCCACGGTTGTGATGGGAAGCGACTCCCGCAGTTTCGAACGCTTCAATACACAAGACGGAACACTCCTCGGTTCCGGCCGACTGGCAATCGGTAAGTCGGAATCTGTGGTGACTGTCGGACGGTGTCTGCTCTACACAGATGCGAATGCGCGCCTTCACCTGTTTGACGGGACTTCCGGGAAAGATGTATTAGAGGACGATGACCCAATTTTACCGCTGAATCGTGATGGAAGAACGATGTGTCAGGTTCTTGAGAACAATCGCGTCTTGATTGTGACAGCAACGCTCGAATTAATCTTGATTGACGTCGATCACGGCGAAATCCTATTTAATACGCCGGCCTCGATGTTTGTTGAATCTGGATTTGTATTTTCATGTTCAGCATTTGAACGCCATGGGCACCTGTTTGTGGGACTCAGTGGAGAAGGACAAACTGGGCGTGCAATTCAGCAGGCCTACAATCGTGGCCTTCCGCAAGTATCAAATGGCCCGTTACTGTGCCTAGACCCTATCACCGGAAACGTGGAATGGTGTCTCCAAGTTGACCAAGCTATTTTCCCTGAAGTGCTCGGAGATTCAACCGATTTACTGGTTGCGTGGTCTGTTCCTGAAACCTCCCTCGAATCCAACATTGGATATCAGTCGGAGGACAAACTGGTTGTCAAGATTTTTGAAGAGAATACCGGGCAGATGATCGCTCGGTCACCCGTCTATTCCAGTCTGCCGCCATTGCGTTGCGTGCATCTTGCCGACGAAAAACGCATGCTTCTGACGACGCCGAATGCAACGATTTCGATTATCACAACGACCGCAGATTCAGACGTATTTCCGTAGACCTTCATGCCGTCACAGCAGGTTGCTTGCCAATTCTGCCAACTCGCTACGTTCGCCTTTCTCGAGCGTGACATGGGCGAACAACGACTGGCCAACCATGCGGTCGATGAGATAACTCAGGCCGTTCGACAGCGAATCCAGATACGGATGATCGATCTGCTGAATATCGCCGGTAAACACAATCTTTGTCCCTTCACCAGCACGCGTAATAATCGTTTTAATTTCGTGAGGATTCAAATTCTGAGCTTCATCCACAATGAAGAAAACTCGCTGCAGACTACGACCACGAATGTAGGCCAGCGGAGTTACTTCAAGATGATTCTCAGCCAGAAGGTCTTGGACTCTCGGGGCACCTCCGATTTCCGATAACGGTGGTCGCATGACGGCCATGTTGTCGTACAACGGCTGCATGTATGGGTCAAGTTTGGCTTGAATATCGCCCGGCAGGAACCCTAGGTCGCGATTACTGAGCGGTACGGCTGGCCGCGCAAGTAGGATCTGGCGATAGCGTTTTTTGCATTCCAGCGCGGCAGCCAGCGCCAGCAGCGTCTTCCCCGACCCCGCCTTACCAGTCAGCGTGACCAGCTTAATCTCGTCGTTCATCAGGGCACGAAGGGCGAATGATTGTTCGGCATTGCGAGGCGAAACCCAGGACGCAGAAATACGGTCAATCCGAGTAAATGATTTCAGCTGCGGATTGTAGGTCGTCAGCACAGATTTCGAGCCGTTTCGCAGCACGAAATTCTCATTTGCAATCGGGTGCCTCACGCAGTCTAACTGGTCTGCCGGAACCTGTCCGTCGCCATGAAAAAACTGTTCAAGTACACTCGTCGGAAGTCCTTCGATCAGACGCTTTCCCGTGTAGAGTTTGTCCATGCTCTCCACTTTATCGGTGCTGTAATCCTGAGCGCGGATGCCTAGGGATTTCGCCTTCATCCGCAGATTCGTGTCCTTCGTCACTAGGACCACGACACGCGGCGCTTCATCATGCTGCAGCGTGAGCGCGATGTCGAGGATCCTGTGATCCGGGCAGTCTTCCAAAAACGCTTCATTCATCTGCTGGCGATGATTCGCTTTCATCGCGATGCAAATTTTCCCCAACCCGTCGCCGATCGAAATGCCTTCTGATGACAACACGTCGCCCGTGAGTTCATCTAGGCGGCGGAGAAACGCGCGGGCCTGGAAGTTGATGTCTTCATTGCCTTTCTTGAAGCGATCGAGTTCTTCGAGAACCGTGATCGGAACGGCAATGTCGTTGTCTTCAAAATTTCGCAGACATCCGGCGTCGTGCAAAATGACGTTTGTGTCCAGCACGAAAACTTTGGTGGTTAGGTAACGGACCTTTTCGATCATATACTCCTCCCTGATTCGCGGTCACGGTGAGACTCGCGTTGCATCCCGTGCGGCCTGCGGAAGCTCCAAATTTTCGGTTGTCGCGACAATGTTATAATCCGGGATCAACACGGACGAGCCTGCACAATTAGAGAGCCTCAATTTACTTGCCAAATATTATTGTCTTATTAAGAAAGGGACGATTGTGAAGATTCCCGAATCCGCGCTAGTCGTAGGGTGTGGTTATGTAGGAGGGCGTGTCGCGGAGACGTGGCTGGCAAGGGGAATGCAGGTGTTTGCCATCACACGTAGTGAGTTAAAGGGAACGGAACTAGCCTGCACCGGTATCACGCCGATTCTGTTTGATCTTGCTCATGCAACACCAATGCCCCAACTGCCGAACATTGACGCTGTGCTCTGGAGTGTGGGCTTTGAACGCACGTCCGTTGCGTCGCGGCAGGCGATCTGGATCGATGGCTTGCAACGACTCTTGCAGGCGCTGCCCCCGCGCATTGAGCCTCGTAGAATTCTGTACACTTCTAGCACTGGGGTTTACGGAGACGGAAATGGTCAGGATGTGGATGAGTACACAGTCCCAATTCCCACGTCTGAAGGGGGCATTGCTTGCCTTGCGGCCGAACATCTATTGACGGATTTTGCGAGCCAGACTTCGGCATCTGTTTCAATCCTGAGGTTAGCTGGAATCTACGGCCCGGATCGGCTGTTGCGTCGGACTGCCGACCTCCAAAGCAACATCCCGATCATGTCGCCACCCGCTGAATGGCTGAATCTAATTCATGTGACTGATGCGGTCACGGCTATTGATTGTATCAGCCGCATGCAATTGCCTCCGTCGCTGATTAACATTGTGGCCAGCCAGAGTGTCACGCGGCGCGAATACTATGCCACCTTGGCGAAACTCGTCGGTGCGCCGCCACCGACGTTTATTACGCCAACCGGCGAGTCCACGTCGATTCATCCCCGCCGGGGCGGCAACCGGCGTGTTGTGAGTGGAGTTCGCGCCTCACTGCAAATCCCGTTCAAATACGATTCAATCATCGACGGGCTAAGTTCCATTTTCCCCGATTCATGAGGAAAAGCTGGAGTACAAAGCATCGTTCAGAATCCTTCCGAGCCGAATGAGTAAGTATTCGAAGGGTTACAGTTTATCTGTCTCAAAAAGACCGAACCTTAGCGACCATGAATTGATAGTCACTTGAATGCAACAAAGGTCGCGATGGACTCTGCCACGAGCGGAGCTTGGCTGAGCGGCATCCAATGAGTTCCTCCCGGAACAATCGCAAGCGTCGATCCGGGAATTGTGCAATGCAATCGCATCGCCTGAACGACTGGAAAATGTTGCTCACGCTCGGCCCACAGGACTAGGGTTGGACAGCGAATCCTTTCATAAACGCCAGGCAACAGATTCAGTGTACCTTGATAGCCCGCACACATTTTACTGATAAATCGACGCACGGACGACGAAGAAAAAGCTGCCCAAAAATCGTCTCTTAGTTGTTCATCGATCTGTTCCCCTCGACGCAAAAAAGTGCGTTCAGCACGACGGAAAATTAAACGAGGCAATGTTCGTAGGGCAAATCGATTGAAGCCGAACATGCGTAACAAGCGAATCTCCCAGGATGTCTTCTCATCGCCAAACACCAGCGAATTCATGACCACCAGTTGTCGCACCCGATCCGGATAGATTGACGCAAAGACGAGCGCGGGCTGGCCACCCATATCCAATCCAACGATTGTCGGTCGCTGCAGCTTGAGTTCATCGAGAATCGTCAGCAAACGCTTAGCTAGCAGGTGCGGTGTTGCACCGCCAGGCCATTCATCGCTGTAACCCATGCCTGGCCAATCGAATGCAATGACTTCGAAGCGATCTGCCAGCAACGGTGCCATCCGACTCCAAACCTGAAGGTTCTCTGGATATCCATGCAGTAAAACGATCGGCGGTCCGTGGCCGAGACGGGAAATCCGCAGTTGCTTTCCGTTGCTCAGTAATATTCGGTTCGTGGCCAACAATGAAACGTTATCAGTCATTTGCGGACTCCAACATCAGCCAGTAGTCGATTGGCGGCAAGAATTCCGCTCACCGCACAAAAGCTAACCCATTGACCAGGATGCGTCGCGCTTCCTGCCACATAGAGGTTGCGAATCCACGGACTGCGGTGAGCGACGCGACCGGTCAGCATAAATCGCGATGTCATCACCGGGTTCATGCTGTTCTGATGCAGATTAAAGTGGCGCCCCCATGCATTGGGAATCCGGGTCTGTAACACACGCACGTCATCAAACAAGTCACGCCACCAGCGTTCTTTTTCGACGACACGATGCAGAAAGTCAGATTGCCCAGCCAATCCTCCGGACTCGGCACGGTGATGAGCCATCGGCGCAATCAGCCGAGCGGGATACCAACCATTCTTTTCAAGCGAAGAATCAATGACGCCGGGGGTGATCAGCAACCGGCAGCCATCGAGCTCATTAAGCAGCCGGAATCTCAGGTAGGGCGGTTTTGGTTGCCCCTTCACCGCAAGGTAAGCGCAGACTCCTGGTGACTGCAAGGGAAGTCGTGCGAAGTAACGCCGTGTGCGAGCACTCAACGCTGCCTGACCGTTTTCATCCAATAGCGTGGAGTAGGTAGCCAGTCCGGCGTTGGATACTACGGCGTCAGCCGCTAGTGTTTCCGTATCAACCTCGACTCCGGTTACGGCTCTGTTCGTACAGCAAATGCGACGAACTTTTGTGCCCCAGCGAAAATCTACACCAGCCAACGTTGCGGCATTGAACAGGACTTCAGGAATCATTCCGATGCCACCATGCGGATAACACGCCCCAACACGATGAATGACCGATGTCACCAATGCCAGTGGCGATGGAGCCGTATCTGCAAGCTGACCGGCCACATGCGTCCAGATCCCCAACGCCTGCACGACGGCTTCCGGCAAGCGTGACGATTTAAGCACGGCAGCGAGGGACCGCAACATGAACGGAACATCCCGCCATGCTCCGTGGCGAACGATGTCTAACAACCGTGGATGTGATGTCCACTGCATGGGCTGCAGCCTTTGATAGGTCGCATCCATACGGTCGATAAAGCATCGGTAATGCTCTCCAGAGCCAGGCCACCTTGTCTCAAATTCGGCAGCGGTTCTTGCGCCCGAGTCATAGATTGAAACAGGCGGCGTTGAACCGTCGCTGACTTGATAGATCTCGGGGATTCGTTTTAACTCGAGTGCGCGATCCAGCACAATCCCCAGTTGCTGAAAAGCCCAATCCAACCCCAGACGATCCAGCAAGACATACGGACCCGCGTCGAAGCGAAAACCTTCAAGGTCGAAGCCTGCTGCCAGCCCACCGGCGTGAGATCGGGCTTCCACAATCGTGACTCGCCAGCCGCACTGCGCAAGGCGAATAGCCGAGGTCAATCCGCCGATACCAGCTCCAATAATCACGACACGTCGATTCATGCGCCCCCTCACTGATGGTGTTACCTAGACCATCGGGAGAACGTCTCCCGCTGCTCGTATCACAACGACTGATTCGGCACGTTCAGACCCAGCAGCCAGCGGACGGCTCGCCGAGTTGTTTTCAAAAGCCATCCTTCGCGACTGCGCAACGGAAACGCATCGAGATCCATCTCAGGCACAAACAATGAACCACGACCGCTGCCCATTACATAAATTGGATAAGCCATGATACTCAGGAGAGATCGGAGTTCGTTATGGTAGGGCCCACGCCAATTTTGAATCGGAGAATCCACGCCGCGGACTTCAATTTGATTGGTGGCACCTCCAAACCATTGGACAGTGCTGCGCAGGATGCTCGACGTTTCAAACTGCTTGACGCCAAGATGATTTAACGCCACTCTATCCACCGCAAGCGCATCGGGGCCTGCATAAAATCGCAGGGGGTGAATGGGTTTTCGGCATCCCATCACACCCACTAGTCCGTCTGGAATGTTTTGAAAGGCATCGACGACGCCGAAATGCGGCGGGAAATCGTTGAGGAGCATCATGACGGCCGTGGCGCGATCCGCTTGTCGTTCGAGAAACAGATATTCGTGGCAGCGACCGCCAACCCATTCAATGTTACCCACGCACAACAATGCCATTTCAATCGGATGACTGCGAAGTTTCGGAAATGAGATTCTAAAGTCGGCGTCGCGCCAGCTTTTCGCGATCGTATACTGCGCCATGCCACGTGAGTATTGATGCTGAACCTGATCCTCTTCAGTATCGACGATCCGATAATTCTCGGACCTGATGTCAAAGTAATCTGCAACTTCCCTGACAGTTCGATGCTGAAAAAATTGATCGTAGATGTTTCGTCCTTCTACGAGTGCAATATCCGAACACCCAAACTCACGGACATACGCCGCCAGATCCTCGATAAGTTCGATATCTGTCAAAGGCGACAGATCTTTCCGATGATACCCCAGCATGAAGGTCGGCTTGATGGCAATCTTGAGTTGCGAGATCGGCTGATTTAGAAATTCTGCCCGCCGACGGATCGCTTCACGCAGACCGCATTCGTCGAGCAATCGCTTGAAAAGCAGACGTTTTTCGTCTTCTTGGCCCGCACGGAGCACGTAAACCTGCTGCCCGCTGCCAATCGGGTTCTCTGTGTCCGTGATCCGCCGCAGCTCGCGCGGAAGAAACTCGCTGCCGACTTCACGAATCTGTTCGATCAGCGACTCTACCGTTTGACGCTCAGCCAGCGTGTCATCGTTCGTCAATCCGCTCGCCAGAATTTCAAACACTTTGCAGTGGCGGTCTTCGTCGATCGCAACTCGCTTAAAGTCCCGGGCAAGCTGTTTATGCAGATCCGGCTGCGATGCCGCAAGTTCAGCAATTCGATACCAGCAGACAGCTGCAGTTTGTTCAGCATCAATATTAAAGACACAGAAGTTGCGAAATGATCCAAACTGAAGTTGCTGCCTGACGTCACGCGGAACTTTGCCAAACAGACCGCCAATTGCCGTGATGAGCGTAGCAATTAGTCGCGACACAGGCGCACGGCTCCACCGACTGTGCTGCAACACAGATCCAGCCCAGCCGCCGATACCTCCAGCTGCCTGAGTCAGAAATGCCTGAGTCCGCAAACGCCATCCGCCCAGTTTGAGAATTGCCCCACGAATGTAAACCGTGTGCATTTCCTCATCCTTCCAGATCCAGATGAGCGCGTGTCGAAGCAGCTGCTTAAAATCATCGGCAATCGGCATCGTCGCAATTCTTTGCTGCATCAGCGACTCGCGGTAACTAATCGATACAAGCTCTTCCCGCTCCAATGCCAGCAGGAATAGTTGAATCAATTCCCGCCGCGGATTGTTAACGCTGGCGTTCCTAACTGCCGCCAGTTCGCGTTGAAATTCATCGTAAACCGCCCCCATGAATATGTCCGCTCGAGAGTGCGAGAACTTTAACCCTCAAGTAGACCATAAAACGCTCCGCGCATCAACATTGGCGCTGAGTATTTGGATTGGTCAAGGGTAAAACGTAGGCGGCTGTCAGAAACCATGGCGTTCAGAGGGGAATCGATGGCGGTGAAATTGTGTCTCGCCAAGCCAACTGCGGTGTGGTGATGTTCGAACTCACCAACAGCCCGTCAGGTGCTCAGAAACACTGTGTCATAGACCTCATGAAGTCTCGCAATCCGCCGGTCCACCCCTGTCTACACAATTGATGAAGCCTTGTTGAACGCATTTGAATGGGCGACAGGCTACGTGGTTTCGAATACACCACGGTCTCGATTTTTACGAACTTCCAGCGGGTTAAAGACCTCGCCGCTCATGGTGATCCAGACGCCGGCAACTGGTTGCGTGAGGACTACTCCGATCGCCATGCCAACGTTGAATGTCGCATCACTATTATGGAAATTTGCAGGCTGCATCGCACCTGTCAGCACAATCCGTTTGTTGGGTATTCCGCTGAGCAGGCGGGCTGTTTCAATCATGGTGTCAGTGCCATGCGTGATTACGATATGGTTCTCCGGACAACGTTCCACAGCCTTCCGTACAAGCTGCCGATCTTCAGGTGTCATGTCCAGACTGTCCTTCCGCAGCACAGATTCGATCGTATATTCAAATCCAACCGGCAAATCCAACAGCATTCTTTCAACGCCTGGTGCTCCGACCTGATATTCGCTCAATTGATCGAAATAGATCTTATCAATCGTGCCGCCAACGGTGATAAATCGGAGTTTCATAATTTGCCTATTACCACCTTCAAGTTAGCTATTCTGTTTTGGTTCACGGCGTTTGGCCGCTTGATAGGCATCTTCCATTTCCCGGAGTGTGGCGGCATGCATGCTGCGCCCCTCACTCTTCATTGCCGCTTCGATCGCCTGAAACCGCCGCGAAAATTTTGCGTTGCTGCTGCGGAGAGCTTCTTCGGGATTGATGCCCCAGCGACGACCAATATTGGCGAGGACAAACAATACATCCCCCAGTTCAGATTCAGCTTTGTCTTTTAAGGCGGGTTGGAGCGGTTGGTCGGCGATGATTGCTGAATCGACGGTTGCAAGGATTGTCGGAATCACGTTTGATCCGAAGAGTTCCACTGCCAATTCAGACAACTCCTCATTCAGTTTGTCAAACAACATGCGTCGATCAGGGAAATCATAGCCCACCGCGGCTGCTCGCGCCGTGATGCGTGCAGTGCGTGCGAGTTCCGGTAACGCGAGTGGAATTCCTTCTAACTGCGAGTCGCGAGTCGGTTTTTCCTGTCGTTTGATGGCGTACCAGTTCCGTCTGACGTCATCTGTCGTCGAAGCCTCCACGTCACTGAACACATGCGGATGACGACGAACCATTTTGTCGGCGATTCGTCGCACGACGTCAGTCAGCAGGAAACGTTGTTCGTCAGCCGCAATTTGTGAATCCAGAATAACTTGGAGTAACACGTCTCCCAACTCTTCGCAAATGGCCTCGTTGTCGTCTGCGTCGATCGCTTCGAGCAACTCGTAAGTTTCTTCCAACGTATAAGGCTTGATCGTCTTCATCGTTTGCTGACGATCCCACGGACATCCATTCGGAGCTCGCAGCCGTGCAACCACTTCGCAGAGTCGTCGAAATTCTGGCAGCAGTAATTCAAATTCTGGCGGCGTGCCTAGCTGAGGAGTCATCGCTGCGAGTGCGGAAACAAGCGGAGGTGCCGTAGGTGGCTTTGTCTTGAGGTAAATTATTTTAGAATCTTGGGGACCATAGAATTCTGGAAGTTCCGCAATCTGCTGGTAACCGCAACGATCATAAAACTTCCGTGTCGGCAGATAGTGTTCACGACCGGATGTTTCCACGTAAATGCGGGCCCCGTCTTGGGCAAAGATGAGTTCTTCAGTGACAGACATGAGCCACTTCCCCATCCCGTGTCGCTGCGCATCGCGATGCACGGCAATCCAGAAGATATCGAAACTGTTGGCCGTACAGGCGATCGGGCCGTAACACGAGTATCCAACCGTGCGTCCATCAATCTCGGCAAAGGCAAAAAAATATCCAGAGGCTTCGCCCTTTCGCAGTCGTTCTTCAACAAGTTCAACCGCAACATCGACCTCCGCCGGATAAAAGAAACCCGTCGACTCCACAATCGCACGCACCGTCGCCAGATCCTGCTCCTGCACGTCATAACGCAGTGTGATCGAATTGTTAGTAAGGCCTGATGCGGGAATGGTCGGAAAGTTCATGGTGGGATGATTTTCGTGGTCGATTGATATTTGCAGACGCATGCTCACCCCCGCCTAATATCCGCTTCGATCAGGAGGTCATCGCCGATTGAAGTGTGGCGAAGATGCTGCACGTTAGGGATTTTTGGGATTGAATCACGACCTAAACCACCGAGGGGGCCAAGAGCCGAGCTGCCACCTGTCAGGCGCGGTGCGATGAAGATATGAACTTCGTCGATCAATGACGAGTCAAACAGACTTCCGAGAATTTCAGAGCCTGCTTCCGTCAGTACATTTGTGCAGTCCCGACGTCCAAGTTCTGCCATGACCGCATGCAGATCGATTCGCCCTAATTTAGTAACAGCACAGGGCAGTACTTCAACTTCAAGGGATTTGAGTCGTTCGATTTGCTTCCCCGAAATGTGATCGGCAACACAGACCAGAACCGCGCCTTGTGAGAGTGATTTGACCAGCTTCGTGTCGGCGTGCAGCGATGATCCATCCGCGTCGATAACCACACGCAGCGGGATGCGTGCCCCTCTGGGTCTGGCCGTCAACAGCGGATCATCGCACCGGACGGTGCCCGCTCCCGTAATGACGGCATCCATCCGACCTCGCAGTTGATGTACCACCGCACGGGAGGCATCACTGCTGATCCACTTGGAATGCCCGGTCCGTGAGGCAATGCGGCCGTCGAGCGTCATCGCCCACTTGGCATGAATCCATGGGCGACGCTGCAGCATGAGCATTTCAAATGGGGCAATCAGGCGTCGTGATTGAGATTCACAAACGCCTACGGTGACCTGCAATCCCGCAGCGCGTAATCGCTCAATTCCTTGGCCAGCCACATGTGGTGCCGGATCTTGGCAACCCACAAACACACGCCGAAAGCCCGCTTGGATCACAGCATCCACGCAAGGTGGCGTTTTTCCGAAATGGCAACAGGGTTCAAGGGTCACATACAGATCGTTACCGAGCGTGTCCAAACCTGCAGCTTGGATTGCATTGAGCTCAGCGTGCGCATCGCCAAACTGCTGGTGATAGCCGATTGAGATGATCGCTCCGTCGGCAGTCGCCACCACAGCACCAACCATGGGATTGGGTTCGACATGGCCTTCCCCATGCCGAGCGTACTGCAGGGCGACCTGCATCAATGGAACCGGATCGACTGAAGAAGCCATAGTGCTTACCGAGTCGCCGCAGCGCCGCAGTCGGAGGTGAATCGCTGAACCATCCCGCGCCGCTCCAATTCCGTGTTTAGAACTGCACGGTAATGTGCGAGTCGCACACTGGCATCGTCCAACGAACCGCCGAACGACCGCGTTTCGTCGAGATAAATTCGAGGCACTGGAAATTCACGAATGTTCCAGCCGAGATCCGCCGCCTGCACCCAAAGCTGCAGTGGCATTGCGTAGCCTCTGTCCGTGATATCCAATTTTGCCAACGCTGAAACGCGGTACGCCTTGAAGCCGCAAAACGCATCTGTAATCGACAGGCCAAGCTGTTCATGCAAACAACCAGTGATCCGCGCATTGATCTGGCGACGGTCTTCGGGGGCTGCAGTGTCACTTTCAAAGTTTTTGAGGTAACGAGAACCGGACACCATATCAATGGGACAAGCTGCCGTGAGGTCAAGCATACTCGCAATTTCACGGACATACTGAGGCTGATGCTGCCCGTCACAATCCATCGTCACAAGCACTTCGAACTTATGCTGCAATGCATAGTCAAAAGCGGTACTCAACGCCGCACCGTAACCAAGATTTGGCTTATGCTGGATTACGGAAACGGCGGGAAAATGCTGGAGGACCGCGCTTGTGCCGTCCGTTGAGCCATCATCGACCACAAGGATGTCGTCAACATGCTGCCGGAGTTCATGCAAAACCCCGGCAACGTGTGTGACTTCGTTGTAAACCGGCAAAGCAGTAAGAATACGAGTTCTCATGATCTGAATGGTAGACCAGTGACTTTCGATGTCAATCTGACCTCTCACAAACTCCTGAAATGCTGGATTTTCTGACTCAATCGACCGAGACTCCGCATGCTGTCGTCTAGGCCTCCGTCGCCATTTCTGCGAGCACATCAGCGATCACTTGCAGGCCTTCTACAAGTTCAGCAGACTTCACATTCAACGCAGGTAATAGCCGAACGACGGTGTCGTTGGTAGCGTTAATTAGGACTCCTCGTTCCATGCATTTTGCCACCGCTGGTCCCGACGGGATATTAAGATCGATACCGATCATCATGCCGCAGATCCGAATTTCGCGAATAATTGGCAGACGCTGCTGAAGGGCTTCCAGTCGGGTGCCAACATCCGTCGCCAATTGTTCTACGTGATCCAAAAGACCTTCGCGTTCAATCGTTAATCCGGTTGCCAAACCAGCAGCCATCGCTAATGAATTACCGCCAAACGTACTCGCATGCATTCCCGGTCGCAGGTCACAAGCAAACTCATCCCGGCAGATCATCGCACCGCAACCAACCCCGGCCGCAATGCCTTTGGCCATTGTGATGACGTCCGGCTGAACACCCGTCTGCTGATAGCCGAACCATGTTCCCGTGCGGCCCATGCCCGTTTGTACTTCGTCGAAAATTAACAAGAGACCATGTTCATCGCAAAGATCGCGCAGGGCCTGCAGAAAACCGGGTTCGGGAATTCGCACGCCACCTTCGCCCTGCACAGGTTCGATCATGATGCCGCAGGTTTCGTGGTCGATCAAACTTCGCACGCCATCGATGTCATTCATCTTTGAATAGCGGAAGCCAGCCAGCATTGGCCCTAGCCCAGCATGA
Organism: Planctomycetota bacterium; assembly: GCA_003670925.1. Taxonomy (GTDB): domain Bacteria; phylum Planctomycetota; class Planctomycetia; order Planctomycetales; family Planctomycetaceae; genus SXXK01. Next base: position 15,020 of record QWQG01000180.1, read on the forward strand.
TACTTAGGTTGAGCCGTTGCCGTGAGTGCGCCGAACGTGCGGCCGTGGAAACCGTGTTCAAACGTAATGACGCGATATCGGTTTTGAGCCGAACCATGGAGCCGAGCGAGTTTGATGGCTGCTTCATTCGCCTCAGCGCCGCTATTACAAAAGAAGGCTTTTCCGAAACTGCGAGTACACAGGAATTCGGCAAAACGTCCCTGCTGTTCGGTGTACCACGTATTCGGAACATGGATCAGTTCGGCCGCCTGCTGTTGAATCGCCTCCACGACTGAAGGTGGCGAATATCCGAGAATATTGCAGCCCCAGCCCGGAAATAAGTCGAGATAACGGCGTCCGTCCGCATCCCAGACATGCGAGCCTTCGCCGCGCACAAGCGCCACCGGATAGCGACGATAATTCGGAATGACATAGTCGTCAAACAGATCAATGATGGCCTGACTCTTTGAGATGGCAACCTGTGTCATCGTACAATCTCCGGGAAAAATGGCGGAATGAACCAGCAATTCATGGTGAGAGGAGCAAGAAGACCGAAGTTTAGTGGACACGAGCAATTGTGCGAAGTTCACCTGCGTTCAGTCACTCCAGCGAGAGAGATTCCCGCTCCGCGATCTGAGCAGTCGGAGGCCTACGGCACGATTTCCGTCCCGACTCCCGTATCAGAATAAATTTCCAATAACACGGAATGGAGCATCGAGGCATCCACAATGTGGACTTTCCGAACCCCGGCATCGAGCGATTCGAGAGCGGCTTCGACTTTTGGAACCATCCCACCCGCAATCGTGCCGTCTGCAATCAAGCCACGCACTTGAGCCGCAGTCACATGAGATAACCGCGACAAGGGGTCCTGAATGTTCGTCAGGATCCCCGGGATATCGCTCAAAAAAATTAACTTCTCCGCTGACAATGCGCGAGCGACTGCGGCAGCCGCGGTGTCTGCATTTACGTTCAGGCGATGACCCACTCGACTTAATGCGATGCTTGGAATGACGGGAATCGCACCGATAGAACAAACCCGAATTAGGATGTCGATGCCCACTTCCGTCACATGCCCCACGTGCCCCAGATCGACAGGGTTGCCTCGGTCGTCCTTGAGTAACAGCTTCTCTGCAGTCAGGACATTCTCAGTTGCGAAATGTAACCCCGTGGATCGACCACCGTTGTTGTTGATACGATCCACAATCGACTGACAGATGTCCTCGACTAAAACGCGCGAAGCAATCTGCAGCGTTGATTGATCAGTGAAGCGTCGCCCAGCGACAAACTTTGGTTCAATCCCTGCGATGCTCATGGCTGCACTGATCGCCTTGCCACCGCCATGGACGATGACTGGTTTCATCCCCACTGTGGCCATGAAGACAACATCGGTCAGCAGGCTATCGACCGCGGCTGGATCATCCAGAGTGCTCCCGCCGATCTTGACCACCACGTAACGACCCCGAAACCGCTGAATCCAGCTCAGAGCTTCGATCAATACTTTTGCTTTGCGAATTGCTTCGTCCATGAGTAGTCCGTGAGTCTGTGAGTGAATAAATGGCGCATTCCTGCTGCTGGATTCTACGATTGCGGGAAAGTGATTCAACTTTCTGGGTTGGTGTTGTATTCAGATTGTTGATGATTAGACTCCCGGGCGTCGATCGCATGTCAGTGCGATTAACACTGTTGGGGTGCTCACGAGTGTTCTTGGTGTCAGTTGCTGATGCGAAAAACATAGGTGTGAGTGAAAAGGGAAGACGGTGACTGATGGTTTAGCATCAGGATTCCGTCGCGGTCCCGCCGC
>QWQG01000123.1 GCA_003670925.1 Planctomycetota bacterium
CGGTGCTGGAACAGGGTACGAGCGCGCTGCTGGCTCAGGAGATTCGGAATGCGCGAGGTGGTCAATACACGCTCACCATTCTGGCTGGCGGCGATGCATCGACGGCCGATGTTTTCGACTCGGTCTTCGTCGCAAACTTCACCTTTCGACTTGCCCTGTTTCGTTTCAACGATATCCGCAAGGATCCTCGCTCCGTCACGGAACTTGCCTCGACAGAATTCGTTCCGAACTTCGGCAAACCGGAACTTTTTACGCTCGATCGGTTTCTGGGCTCAACGACTCCCGGATCCAACTTCACGATCGGCAGCGGACTTGGCATCCGAGTTGTGATCGAGAAGAAAACGCCGGGGCAACTTGTGTTGTCGCAGGATCTCCGGGCGTCTGCGGCTTTGCGGATCGAATCTGTGTGCTTGTCATTCAGCCCGCGAATTCGCGACGATTCGGTGACTGCCTAACGGCGCGAATTCTCAAAAGATTGCGGCACGCTAGGCTTTATCTAACGCGATGGGAAACACTGAGCATGAGATTGATCAACCTGCGGAGTTGTATGCTGCTTGCCGCCGCAAGCTGGGTACTTATGGCAACTGTCCGTGCGGACGAATTCTCCGCCGTGGAGTACCAGCGACAGACAATTTATCACTCGCCGCAAACGCCGGGTTACACCTGTTGGGTCGGAGCGTGGGTCATGCCTGACGGTGACCTGATGACCTGCTTCACTCAGGCAACAGGCCCGGTCGAAGGCAGGTCGAAGGCTCCCAAAGAAGTGATGGACCTCTTGACTTGGTATCCGCAGTACGACATGACGGGACTTGATCTGCACAACGTGCATCTCCGTTCATCCGATGCCGGCAAGACTTGGATGCAAGTGAGCGCAGACCCGTTTAAGACTTGCATGAACGGCGTCACCGGCGAAGCGCAAGGGGCCCTTCCCGACGGGACCATCGTGCGCGGAGTTTTTGGGTTTTACCTTCCCTACGACAAAGACCTGCCTAAAACAGGTTTTCTGCAACGATCGACCGACGGAACGAAGACGTGGGGCAAACCAGAAGTTCTGCTCAGCCCCGAGAACAATACAGTCTGGCCGCGGCGGATACGAACTCTCCGCGACGGTCGGGTGCTGTTGTTGTTGGGAGTCGCCCCACTCCCGGCCGGAAAACATACACGTCAGGAATTCAGCAATCGTCTTGAGCCGACAATCTTGATTTCGTCCGACAAGGGGCGGACTTGGAGCAAGCCGTTGCGGGCCGCTCCCGAAGACCAACTCGCAGGCTTCACCGAGGAATTCGATGTGGCGGAACTCGATAACGGCGACTTGTTGACCATCTATCGACGCATTGATGACGCCAAACGCTGGCAGGGAATTCTCAAGAAAGCTGACGGGACTTGGATTCCTGGCAAAGTGGGACCGATTGAACTGCCCCACAGCGGCCAGCCGGAGTTATTAAAGACGCTGCAAGGTCCGATCCTCCACCTCGCGACTAGCGGCATCCACTGGACGAGTGACGCGGGCCAGACTTGGACCGCGCTCAACGTCCCGGGAACGGCCTATTATCCTCGTTCGGTGCAAACGAAAGACGGTCGGATCTTCGTCTTTGGCCACGTCGGTGGCGACGATGCTTACGGCAAAGCCGATCAGTCGATTGTGATGGACTCGTTCCGGCTGGCCACCGCCGACATTCCTGTGACAGATCGAAAGTCACTAGCGGCGGACAAACTTCTCGCCGAGCGAATTCCGGTGGGCGAACCGGATGACTACAAGCCCTGCATTGCGAAGTTGCCAAACGGCGAGTTGCTGCTGACCGCGTTTCATCAGCACAAACGGGATGGCGCCAAAGTGATGGAGCAGACGTTATTGTATCGTTCGTCGGATGGCGGGCGAACATGGACCGGGCCACAGTCGCTCGATCTGCTCGGCCGCGAACCGTATTTAACGGTGCTCAAAGACGGCACGATTTTCATCACCGGCCATTTGCTCGCGCAGGACGTCCGGAACGAATGGGGCTACACGACCGGCTTCCTGCATCGTTCAACCGATGGCGGTCGGACGTGGAAATCGACGCGCGTCGAATCGGAACAAATCAAGCCGCAAGCCAGCAATCACACGACGCGAAACGTGCTGGAACTGGAGGACGGATCACTGCTGCTGGGCGTCGACTATGATGGCGGAGATGGTCCATACTTCACGTGGCGTTCCGCTGATGGGGGCGTGACTTGGGACAAAACGCAGCAGTGTGCGCCGCAGAATTTCAAAAGCCAATACGGCTTCTTCGGGGGCGAGACATGGCTGTGGCAGGCGAACTCGGGCAAGATCTGGGCCCTCGTCCGCGTCGATAGCAACGAAATGCCGATCAAAGACCGACCGCTTAAGGCCGACAACGATCAAGCCGACCATTTCATTCTCTGGTCATCAGTTGACGGCGCGAAGACCTTCGATCGCAGCGAAGACTTCGGTGACTATGGGGAGATGTACATGTCGCTCCTACGTCTACAGGACAAACGACTGCTGCTCACATTTACCGTTCGTGATCTTATGCCGCCGCTGGGAGTGCGCGCGATGCTTGGCACTGAGTCCGATGACGGGTTCGATTTCGACTTTGCCCACGATCGCATTTTGCTCGATGTGAAAACGCCAGGCGGAACACCGCAAGGCGGAGGCTTCGGACCGACCGTGCAACTTGCGGACGCCACGCTCGTCACGTCATATTCTTATCGAAGTGCTGACGGCCAGTCACATCTGGAAGTTGTGCGTTGGAACGCACCTTAGGATGTCGTCGTGAGCCGGATTGTGTTAACGCAGTGGTTTGCCCGGGGGTGCGACACAATGTGAATGCTTAGGGCAGCAGCACTTGCTAAACTCTGAGGGATTTCAAAAATTTAAGACCGTAGCTGGATTTTGATTCGGGAGACGTCAGGGAGTCCCGCATGTCGTTTTCACATCCTCAACATTCGCCGATCAGTCGTCGAACCATGCTGCAGGCAGGCTCGGTGGGACTGCTTGGATTGGGCATGAATCATGTCACGGCCCTTCGAGCTGCCGACGTGATTTCACAAGTGCCACGTAGCGGCACTGCGAAGTCCGTCATCTTTGTTTTTCTTTCTGGTGGGCTCACGCAGCATGACAGCTTTGATCCCAAGCCTGATGCGCCGGCCGATATTCGCGGTGAGTTCTCACCCATCGCCACTCAAACTCCCGGTGTCTTCGTTTGCGAACATTTGCCGATGCTTGCGGCTCGCAGCCAGAACTGGAGCCTGATTCGTTCGCTCACGACACCGTACAACGAGCACTCGCAAGGGCACACGTCGATTCTTACCGGACGCACTCCGATGCCTCTTGGCTATAATCCAGTCAAGCCACAGTCGAGTGACTGGCCGTCGATCGCTTCGATCGTGGGTGATGCCGTACCGAAGCGCAACAACAACCTGCCGCCAGCAGTCGTGCTTCCGGAGCGGTTAATCCACAATACGGGACGAACCCTGCCCGGTCAGTTTGGCGGCCTGATGGGAAGCCAACGCGACCCGTGGTTTATCGAAGCTTCGCCGTACAACTCAAAATCGTACGGGGCCTATCCTGACTACGAGTTTCACTTTGTTCGAGGTCGCGAACGAAACCACGAACTGAAGTTTCAATCACCGAACCTCAGCTTACCTGAGGGGCTCAGTCGCTCTCGGCTGACGGATCGGGAAAGCCTGCGTTCGCTGCTGGATCTGCAGCGGCAAGATCTGGAGCGGGCAGCTGCGACTGCGTCCTTCGATCGACATCGTCAGTCAGCAATTTCGCTTCTGACGGACAGTAGTGTGCAACGGGCGTTCGATGTGCACAACGCAGACCCCGCGACGCTTGATCGTTATGGACGCAATGCGTTCGGCTGGTCGCTGCTGATGGCGCGGCAACTTGTGCAGGCCGGAGTCAACCTTGTGCAGGTAAACCTAGGCAACAACGAGGCTTGGGACACGCATGATAACAACTTTCCATTGCTACGCGACTGCCTGTTGCCGCCCACAGACAAGGGCATGTCCGCTTTGCTCGATGACCTGCAGTCGCTTGGTCTGCTCGATGAAACGTTGATTGTGATGATTGGTGAGATGGGCCGCACACCCAAAGTCAACGCCGCGAATCGCAGCCCTGGTTGTAAGGCCGGCCGTGATCATTGGGGAGCCGTGCAAACGGTGTTTATAGCCGGTGGTGGTACCACAGGCGGTGTTGTGATTGGAGCGTCTGATAAGAATGGTGCCTATCCCGCGTTTGATGGGCAGCCACCAGAAAATCTTGCAGCCACGATTTATCATGCCATGGGAATTCCAAGCATTGCCACCTGGAAAGATGAGCTCAATCGCCCCCATAACATCTACCACGGCGAGCCGATCGCCGGACTCTTTTGAACAGCCTGCTGAAAAACGTGGGACAGGCTTCGGGCTCTCATTTCGCTAGATGTGTCCCGATCCATGCATGTTCGTCAGCGACCGGCTCTGCAACTGCCAGACCACCGTCGGTGGACTTTGCGATACGAGGCTGCTCAATAATCTGCACGTCAGGCCGCGCGGCGTTGGGCGACTTTCGCGGCTTGTTGCGCCAGTTGGCGTTTTTTACGACCGCTGCGACTGAAGCGGTTGACGACATCAAGCAACCATGGTGCGAATCGTTTGAGTTGAAACAAAGCGTGTGCCGTAGGCGTAATCAAAACTTGCCGCTTGTCCTTGCGAATGGCCTTCAAGGTGAGCTTGGCCACTCGTTCCGGTGTGGCACACATCCATTTCGGAGGCGACGGAACTTTTTGATCGGCTCGGCCACTTGCAGCCGAGTCATAGAGATTCGTCAACACGGGACCGGGACAAATCGCCGTCACCCCAAGGCCTCGCCGCCCGTATTCGGCACGCAGTGATTCTGTAAACCCGATCAGTCCAAACTTACTGGTGTGGTAGGCGGAAAACCGTCCGCCCGCGACAAGCCCTGAAATACTGCACATGTTCACAATATGCGCATCGGGGCGTTGCAACAGCGTGGGCAACAGCTCACGCGTGATCTGAATCGGTGCCAACAAGTTAATAGTCAGCAGCCAGTCCCACTGTGCCTGCGTCATCTGGTCGGTTGGCCCGTAATAGGCGACTCCCGCGTTATTGATGAGCAAATCAAGGCTGCTCGTTTGGTGCAAAGCAGATGCAACCGTCGCAGACACCGCTTGGCGATTGGTCAGGTCGCACGGAAACAACAACACGCGAACTCCCGTCGGTGCCAATTCTGCGGCAAGTTGTTTCAATCCTTCGGAGTTCACATCGACTAAACAAAGGTTGCATCCTGCCTGAGCCAATTCGATGGCCAAGCAACGTCCGATACCTGACGCTGCCCCTGTCAGAAAGGCCGTTCTTCCCTGAAACTGTTGCATCTGAAATCTTCCTTGAAATTCACGGAGAATGGACATTCATGTCCGTCATGTTGTCAAAGCATCAATGCGTGCACGCGCGGGGGATCAACAATGGTGCGGCGCGATCACCGTTTTATCCGCTTGTATGGAATCGAGCAACCTCGGGCGGGATTCGTGGTGGTTAACGGCAACTCGTTCTTCAAGGCTGCCTCAACCGCCAATTCGACAAAACGCTGGGCGACTTTGTCGGCCTGTGTCTGATCATCCAACGCACCCATGTAAACGATGCGGCGATCTTTGTTGAGCACATAGAACTCCGGGGTGAAATTCGCACCGTACGAGGCCGCGACTTGCTGGGTTTCATCCAGCAGATACGGAAACGGAAACTCCTTAGCTTTCGCGCGTTCCTTCATCTTGTCGAGCCGTTCCGCCGGCTTAAGATTGGCGTTGATTGCAATCAACGCAATGCCTTCTTTGCGCTCCCTGAATTTCCTGTGAAATTCAATCATGCGGTCTTCATAGTCAACAGAATACGGACACGAATTGCAGGTGAAACAAACGACGACAACCTGCTTGTCCTGCAGGTCAATCAGCGAATGCGTTTTGTCGTCGGTGCCGACCAGATCTACCCAAGACGGTGCTTCGTCGCCAATTTTCAGCCGAACAGGCTCGTCCTCGGCCCAAGCGTCTGACGACAAGTTGAGGAGTGTGAGGCACAATGCCATGCAGCATAAATGGAGATGATGCGTCATTGTGAGGGGCTTTTGCATGAAAATAGGTGATACTGAACGAGGAATACGGCATGCGGTTGGCGTCACCACGTCCGGAGTATCATACCGAATCATCCGTCTACGAGAAGAGCGTCACGTGGAGACAACAGATCACTCAGCCACCCCCAGTGTACTCAATAGCCCCTATTTCTCTGTCTCAGGCGTTAGTCTTGCAGCGTTTGAGGGAAATGACTTACAACTCAGAGTTGCGAATGCATGGATGTTGGACTCGAACGAGCAGACGGAGGGCTCGATGAACGCTGCAGATACACGACGGAAGCTTACGGCGACTGAGATTGCCGAAGTCCTCAGTGGCGAACTGATCGGTGACACGGCAATCATCATTGACGATGTCGAATTTATTGAACGGGCAACTGCGACGCATTTATCATTCGTCGGTGATCTTAAAAATCTCAGCCGCATTAAAAACTCCCGGAGTCGGTTGATTATTGTGCCTGAAACGGTCCGCAATGAGTTAGCGAAGTACCATGATCGGACATTCATTCTGGTCCCTGAAGCGGAGACTGCATTTCTCTCGATTGCCGCGATCCTGCGACCACGTCGTACACGCAGTTTTGTAGGAATCTCTGATCGGGCAGTCGTCGATTCGACTGCAATCATTGGGACAAACACCAATATTCACCCGCTGGCGGTGATCGGCCGGGACGTGATCATCGGGCATGATTGCGAGATTCAGCCGGGGGTTGTGATTAGTGCTGGATGTCGCTTGGGAAACAACGTAATCCTGTATGCGAACACCGTGTTATATCACGACGTAATAGTTGAAGATGATGTGACAATTCATGCGTCTTGCGTGATCGGAGCGGATGGCTTTGGCTATCGATTTGTGAATGGTGGTCACCAGCACATTCCCCACTACGGTACCGTTCGCATCTGCCGTGATGTGGAAATCGGAGCCAGTACCACGATCGATCGCGCCAAAGTTGGTGAGACCTTGATTGGTTCTGGCACGCGCATCGATAATCAGGTGATGATCGGACACAACTGTCAGATCGGACGTCACAACTTACTGGTGTCGCAGGTTGGCCTTGCGGGATCTGTCAGTACCGGTGATTACGTGGTCTGTGCCGGACAGGTTGGTGTGGCTGATCATGTTCATTTGGGTGACGGAGCTGTCGTCGGTGCCCAAGCGGGCGTGATTCGCGACATGCCAGGCGGCCAGACTTACCTTGGTAATCCTGCCGGCCCGATGGCTGAGACCTCGAAGCAATTGGCCGCGTTTCGACGCTTACCAGAAATGCGTGATACGATAAAACGAATGGACAAGGAACTTGGCGTGCTGCGTTCGAAACTAGCTGACGATCGTGGTACGGACGCGGAATCTGCTGCAGCGTAGCGGTTGCGCAGGCATCGGTCGGATCAGGCTGATGCATGCACCCTGCTAGTAACCTAGGTAATGCATCCGAAAACACGAAACATCAAATTTTGAAATTGGACATGGTGTGCAATGTCGTCTGATCAGGAATCAGATTCAAATCCCGACATTTTGCCGTTCGTGCGCCGTCCCCTTGCTAGGACGCCGCCGCACAGTGGCGTCACGGAATCGAGATCGCCTCTCCGCTTGGGACTCTTAGCGGGTGCTGGTGAATTCCCCATTCGGTTCGCGCGTGGTGCAAGGGAAGCCGGTCACTATGTGTACGCCTTGGGAATCGGCGGCATGGCATCCGCAGATCTGGCGCAGGATTGCGACGAATTTCGTTACGCTCCATTAGCCCGAATTGGCAAAGCGATTCGGTTGTTTCGCAAGGCAAATGTGCAGCGAATCGTAATGGCTGGCAAGATTGAAAAGACCGTCTTGTTTCATCCTTTTCGCTGGCTCAGGCTGATGCCCGACTGGCGCACGCTTCATATGTGGTATCGCTATGCACGCGAGAATAAAAAAGATGACACGCTTCTACTGGCCGTAATTCGGGAATTTGAACGCGACGGTTTTGTATTCGACTCGGCTCTTAAGTATTGTCCGGAGTTACTCGTGAAACATGGATTCCTCACACAGCGTCGCCCGTCTGCCGCGCAATGGAAAGACATTCGCTTTGGCTGGGACCTAGCTCGTGAAATGGGTCGCTTGGACATCGGGCAGACCGTGGTCGTGAATGACACTGCAGTGATCGCCGTTGAGGCGATTGAAGGCACCGATCGTTGTATCCGCCGTGCCGGGGAACTGTGTCGCCGTGGGGGATTTACGGTTGTGAAAGTTGCCAAGCCGCAACAAGATATGCGTTTTGATGTGCCGACAATTGGTATCGAAACCATCAAGACGATGCACGAATCAGGCGGCAAAGTCCTTGCGATTGAATCCGGCATGACCATCATTATCAGCCCCGAAGACGTTGCTGAACTCGCAGACAAGTTCGGCATCTCGATCGTCGCCGTAAACGCCGACGAACTCGCCCTCATGGCTGCCGCTTAAACGCCAGCAATGTTCGATGGACGTGCGTGTTCATGGCGTGGCCGCATGGCGTGGCCGCATGGCGTAAAAAACATCATTTTAGGCCACGCGTGAAGCCAATGACTGCACCGTCACCGGCACCTCCATGGCGAGCCAGTCGAAAAAAGTCGACGAATCTTCTATCATTCGCGGCAATTGATGCTCTACCCGATGTTCTTCAAGGAATGCGCGCGTGGGACCCAGCTTAAAGCGATTTGTTTTTGTCACTTGGACGCTCTTGCTGGCTGCGGCAGTGGCATCGGCAACCGAAGGTGCATTCCGTGTTGTGACGGCGGTGCCAGCCGAGTACTCCGTGGGATTCTCCAGTATCACGGAGTCGGATTCTGAACAGGTTCTGCGGCACTTGGTCGAAGGTGATATGGCCGGCCGAGGAACTGGCCAAGAAGGATTCCTCAAGGCGGCAAAATGGTTTGCGTCACAATTAGAAGGCAGCGGTTTTCAGCCGGCAGGTGAAAATGGTTTGTGGTTCCAGAATGTGCCCTTCATTAAACTGCTTGTGCATGCCGACGCATGTGGTGTCAAAGTCAACGGTGAGGAGTGTGTCGCCGGTAATTCGTATGGCATTAGTTCATTTGCCGGGACATTTGAAAATTCGGTCCCAGTCACGTTCGCGAAGCTCACCAATTCGCCACCGGAGATCGCAGACGGTCAATATGCCGGACGACTGCTTATCGTCCACGCCGGGCGTGGCTTCACTGCTGAAGATCCATTTATCCTGAAAGGAAAACCAGCTTGTCTGCTGATCGTGGCTGATGATGGACGAGTCCGCAACGAAGCTGTGAATGAGTCCGAACAAACTCCGAGTACGATCCCTGTGGCCTTGATTACCCGCACAGCTGCAAATTTATTGGCAACAAAATGCGGTGCGGCGGCGAACTTTTTCGACGCTGAAAATCCCCTTGCAAATTTGACGCTCGATTCCTCTCAGATCGCGGACTGCCGCTTGTCGATCGAACGCGAATCGATCGATGTACCGAATGTCGTGGGCTGGTATCCGGGCAGCGACGAGACTGTGCGGCACGAACATCTTTGTATCGGGGCGCATCTTGATCACCTTGGCGTACAACGTGGGGAAGTCTATCCGGGAGCGGATGACAATGGTTCAGGTTCGACTTCGTTGATTCAGATCGCAAAAGCTATCCACGCGAATCCGCTGAAACCCAAACGCAGTGTCATGATAATGGCGTTCTGCGCTGAAGAACGCGGACTCTTGGGATCGAAGCATTATACAGCCAACCCGCTGCGACCGTTGAGCGACATGATCTGCATGCTGAATATCGATATGATCGGGCGCAATGAAGAAACTCCGGAGGAACCGGCAGCTAATAACCTCAATACGATTCATCTGGTGGGCAGCAAAGATCATTCAATCCAGCTGCATCAGATGGTGGAGAAGGCGAATGAGTCCGTGGGCTTTGTGTTTGAATATGATGAAGAGGATCGCGTCGATGGACGCAGCGACCATGCTTCGTTTTCTGAGAAGGGAATTCCTGTCACGTTTCTTTTTGGCGGCTTCAGTCCATACTACCATCAGACCAGCGATACGATGGATGGGATTAACTTTTCCAAAATCGCCAATGCCGCACGGCTCAATTATCTAGTCCTCATGCTGGCATCGGAACACGGTCGATTTCAACTGGATGCAAAACCGTAAGCGGAACAGAGCTTACCAACGGAATTTATGTTTTCATACGAAGGGTTATCATGAGTCGTTCTCTCGGAAATGTGATTGCGGATTCTCTCGAGCTGTGCCTAGGTTACGCCGAGCGTCTGTTGAAAGACGTGACACCGGAACAGTTCGGGCGATTTGCAGTCGTCAAGGGACATGTGATTGAATCTAATCATCCGGCATTTGTTTACGGACATCTTTGCCTCTATGGGCCTCGAATTCTCAGCCAGTTAGGTCAGCCAGGGCCGGTTGCTCCAGAAGGTTTTGACGCGGTGTTTTCGAAAGACGCGAAGTGCGTGGATGATGTAGCCGGAACAGTCTATCCACCGATGGCTGCAGTGACGCAGGCGTTCTTTGACGGCTACAAAGCCGCGTTGCCCGTACTGCGTTCATTGCCGGATGATGCCTTCCAGCCTGTGAATCCGCTCGGTGGTCGCATGACAGACCTGTTCCCGACGCTGGGTTCGCTGCAGTCGTTTTACTGCGGTGGCCACATCATGATGCATCTTGGTCAGGTGAGTGCCTGGCGCCGGATGATGGATCTCGGGGCCGCGTAGCCCGACGCAATTCATGGTGCGCATGCTTGGCCTTTCTTCTTGGCCCGGACTTTGCAGTTGAGATCTGGAGCGTGAATCAATCGTTGTGAATTAGTCTTGCAGCTTTTTGGAAGCAAGATCCAATGCTTCGCCTAGTGTTGAATCACTTTCTTTAGAAAGCACCATCTCGATTTTATCAATGGTCTAGGATCTAGGGGGCACTTCAGACATAAACAGCGGGAACGCCAAGGGCAGAAATGTTTCTCACGAGCCAATTACGTTTGCGTTGCGTATGATTAAGTCATGAACATAATGAACATGATTGCCACAACGACTGCCAATCTGCTCCCGGCTCGGCTGCAGATGGCGTTTACATTAGGGTTTCATATTGTGCTGGCGTGCCTCGGCGTCGGGATGCCGGTTTTGATGCTTGCAGCTGAATGGCGTTTTCTCAAAACGGGTGACGAACTGTGGCGCACACTTGCGCGGCGCTGGTCAAAAGCATTTGCCGTATTGTTCGCAGTTGGAGCCGTTACGGGAACGGTGCTGTCGTTCGAACTCGGGCTGCTCTGGCCGGAATTCATAGGTCGCTGGGGAGCAGTCATTGGCCTACCATTCACGCTGGAAGGGTTTGCATTTTTCCTAGAGGCGATCTTCGCCGGGATCTATCTTTATGGCTGGGATCGGCTGCCGAAACACGTACACTGGATGACCGGACTTCCGGTCGCGATCTCAGGGTTCCTCTCGGCATTCTTCGTTGTGACGGCCAATTCATGGATGAACAACCCGACGGGATTTCGTCTGGTCGATGGCAAACTAGTTGATGTAGAACCAATCAGGGCAATGTTCAATGTGGGAACGGGAGCGCAGACGACACATATGCTTGTCGCCGCGTACCTTGTCACCGGATTCTGCGTAGCCTCTTTTTATGCAGTGCGGATCGCGAAAGGCAGTGGCCACGAATATGACCGCCGCGCGTTGACGTTGAGTCTGTTGTTGGCGTTGCCTTTCGCGCCTGTGCAGGCGTTCGTCGGTGACTGGTCTGCGAAAGTGGTCGCGAAGTCGCAACCGATCAAGCTGGCTGCGATGGAAGGTCTCTTCGAAACACAGCGACGTGCTCCGCTGCACATCGGCGGCATCCCTGATCTGGCAGCTCGGAAGTTAAATTATGCAATTGCGATTCCTGGAGGTTTGTCGTGGCTGGCTTATGGTGACATCAACGCCGAAGTGAAGGGACTGAACGAGTTCCCCGCCATCGACACACCACCGGTTGCCGTCGTGCATTTTGCATTTCAGATCATGGTGGGGATCGGTACGTTCATGATGTGTGTAGCACTTTGGTGCGGCATCGTGTACTGCAAGACCCGTGCATGGCCGCGATCCCGTTTTTTTCTGTGGTCAATCGTGGCACTTGGTCCGCTCTCGATTCTCGCGATGGAAACAGGTTGGGTAGTGACTGAAGTGGGCCGACAGCCGTGGATCGTGCATGGCTATATGCGCACCACGGAAGCTGTCACCCAGGCACCTGGAGTGTGGAATCTGTTTTGCGCAACGCTGGCGATCTACCTTGTGATCGGAGTCGGTACGGTTGCGGTGTTGCGGCAACTCGCCAGATTGCCCTTGCCGGAGCAAAAGCATGGGGCCTGACGATCTGTTGTTGATTGTGATGCTGAGCGCATTGACAGTGTATGCCCTGCTGGGGGGGGCCGATTTTGGAGCAGGTGTGTGGGAATTTATCACTGTTTTGCGGGCATCTGACAAAGAACGACAGCATATCTACAAAGCGATCGGTCCTGTTTGGGAAGCCAATCATGTGTGGCTGATTTTTGTGCTGGTGATTTTAATGAACGGATTCCCACTCGCATTTGCGGCGCTCAGTCGTGCATTGTGGCTCCCCCTTTTAATGGCTTTGTGCGGCATTGTATTTCGAGGTGCCAGCTTTGCGTTTCGTTCATACGGCCAAGAGTCATATCGCGAACGCAAACTCTGGGAAGCTGTGTTCGCGATTGCCTCCACCGCCACGCCGCTGTTTCTTGGTGCCAGTGCCGGTGCAGTCGCATCCGGTAAGCTTGCAATCACCGTGACCGGCTTCTACGAGGCCGATTATCTGAGCGGTTGGTTGTCGCCCCTAGCAGTCTTCAGTGGCTTCTACATGATCGGATTGTGCGCATTTCTGGCCGCCGTGTATTTGTTTCGCGAAGCGGATCAGGCAAACGACATGGAGTTGGTGGAGCTCTGGCGTCAACGATCACTATTGACCGGCATCGGGATGGGGGGCGGGGCGCTAGGTGGGCTGATCTTGGTCTGGCTGGAAGCTCCGTCGCTGACAGGGGGCTTCGCGGCGCGCGGATGGCCGCTGATCATCTTGTCGATTGGCTGTGGCATTGGTTCGCTCATCGAAGTCTGGCGATTTAGAAGCAAGCGGGCCGTTGGAGCGGCTACCGGAGCCGTGGCTGCCGTGATTTGGGGTTGGGGAATATCCCAGTATCCCGCAATCATCCCACCGGTAATCACCAGTGATGTTGCCAAGGCTCCCGACAACGTCCTCTGGATTATGCTTGCTGTCATTCTCACAGGCGCCGCCTTGCTGCTGCCTGCGTTGGGATACCTCTTCGTGTTATTTAAGAGCCGCCCTTGAATCGACTAAACGCCCCCAACTCATCCCGATGGCTGACAATAAAATAAAGAATCCGTGCGACCTGCTGGCCAATGCCAAATTCATTTTTCCATCCCAACATGGATTCGCAGCGTGCAGTGGAGGCCCATGAATTCAGCTACGGAAATTTCGTCGTAGCCGCGCGCTTCACAGCGCGGCGCGTGGCCCAGCAGCGATAGGTGAAAAGGGCGATCAGGGCGGGGCGGGGAAATAGAATGCGCGACCATAGACCTCTGAGTCCCGAGTGATGTGCAATCTCAATGTGTTCATGCACCTCAGTGAGGTCAGGGGTCACGTGATTGAAGCGATGCGTATGCTTCCACGACTTCATGGGACCTTGAATCTGGGTATCGATAAATCCGGTCTGGCTGACTTCCGAATGTTCGGCGACCCAGCGCACGGGAATCGGTCCCATCCACATGGTAAATTCACCGATCGAGCCATTGGCAAGCGGATCAAAGCGGTGAACCTGCATGATCATCAAGGGCGGAGTAAGCGCCTTCAAGATGCCGGTCTGGAAATGAAACGCCGACACGGCTTCAAGCGGTGCAGCCACAGTAAAACGATAATCAAAAATAGGCATAGGTCATTATGGCCAGAAAGCAGCGAAAATCAGTCCGGTGATCAACCCGAAAAAAACACCATCGATGAGATCCATCAAGATGGCTCGGTGATGCGTTCCGAACCAGATGGTATTTGGCACATTCCCCAATGGATACGCCAAAATTTCTGAAGTGCCTGTGACCTGAAATACCTTCGAAAAGGTTGCTCCCGGTTCAAGTGCCAGCGTTGCCAGATAGGCGATCAAAAAATTCGCACAGAACACCGCGCTGCCAGATAATAGAATCGGCAACCATAACCTCGCTAGCTCACTCATCGCCAATCTCTCGTTATGTCAATTCATCCAAGCCGATTCCGGGGTGGCCCAATAATTTAATCCAAACCGTCCCGAGTATAACTCGCAGCAAAGCGATTCTGCAGAATTTCGCCAATCTGCCTCACCGTTTCTGAAGAACTCAACAAACACGGATGATGCAAAGTGATCAGACGATCATGCAATTGTGTGGCATTCCGCAGTTCGCCCACGGCCCGAAAACGCTGCTTGCTGTGCATCTTGTGAAGTCCCCTGAAACCTGGATCGACGGGCACGCCGCCGCGACGTGCGGATTCGCAAAACTGACTTCGCCGGGTGTCAGTAACGCTCTGCGGAAGCAGAAAAGCGGCCTTGTAGAACGCTGCATGATTGTCCAACGATCCTGCGGCATCCTGCAGATTCATAGCCACGCGAATCTCGCTGTCGCCAAGCACTGTTGCCAGTTCCCACAACCGTTCCAGCCGCACGGCGTTCCGAGAGTCAAGTTGCGCAAGCTGAGGCAGCAAAACTGCCGCCTGGATTTCTGACAGTGGATAGGCGTCATTGCCACGCTGCGTGTACAACCGCATTCTCTGGGCCATGTGAGCATCCGAGGTGAGTACCGCCCCGCCACGTCCGGCTGTGAGCAGTTTACTTCCGCCGAAACTCAACACACCTACGTTGCCAAACGTTCCCGCGCGGTGTCCTGCGAGCGTTGCGCCGGGGACCTGACAGGCATCCTCAATCACGACGACTCCGCGTTCCGCAGCGATGCGGCAAACTTCCCGCATCGGAACCAAGTTCCCGTGGAGATGCGAGACGATGATCGCTCGGGTGCGATCCGTGATGGCCTCTGCAAGCTGGTTCAGATCCGGGATGGGATAGTGGGCCACCGTATCAATCAGCACGGGTGTGCAACCGGTTATCAGCACGTTGCTAAAATTTGCTTTGAAATCATATGCCGCCAGAATCACTTCATCCCCGGCCGTGACCGGAATCGCCCGTAAAGCAAGTTCGACGGCGCATGTGCCACTGCTACAGAGGATCGCGTGATCAACGCCGTGATATTCACCCAACGCAGCCACCAGCGTCTCACAGTGCGGCCCGTGATACCGCCCCCACGAACCGTCCTCCAGCATCTGCGCAAAAACTTCACGCACCGCGTCGTCAGTGATCGGCCATGCAGGGATAGTCAGGATGGGTGATGGTTCTGGCATGTGTGTTCTCATACGAACGCAACAGGAAATGAGGCGTTCGACGAGGGGGCAGGTTACAGCAGGGACACCGGTTTCGAAACTGCGACAGCCACATTAATTCGTGTTTATGTTGCTCAATGGCGCGGCCGCTGGAGACGATGTTGTGATAGACTTGGGCATTCCTAAGTATCTGCAGTCGATTTCGTCCAGTATTCCGCCGATCAGTGGCGTTGGTCCCGAAAGCCGCCCTCATGCCGCGAATCCTCATTGTCGAAGATCATCCAAATCTTCTTCGCAGCATTACACAGGCGCTATTTGAATCCGGTTTCGATGTCACACCTGCGGCCACTCTGCAATTCGCCACCAATGAATTCTCCGGTGCCATAGACCTTGTGATCCTCGACCTGATGCTCCCAGACGGCAATGGGCTCGACTGGCTGAGCAAGCTTCGAGCGGCCGGACATCCAGTTTCGGTGTTGGTTCTTACCGCCAAAGATTCCATTCCCGATCGAGTCGATGGCCTCGATTCCGGAGCGGATGACTATCTGATCAAGCCATTTGCGATTGATGAACTGCTGGCCCGTGTTCGAGCACTTCTGCGACGTGAAACTCGATGGGACTCATCTTCATTGGCCGTCGCTGATCTGCAGATCGATCTTGCGGCGCGGAAAGTCTTCCGAGGGAATGACCTGATCGAGCTTCAGCCACGGCAATTTGAACTGCTCGCTTATCTCATGCGGCATTCCGGTCAGATCGTGACGCGAAAAATGATCGCGACCCATGTCTGGAAGGAACCTTCGGCGACATGGACCAACGTAATTGAAGTTCATGTGAATCAACTGAGGAAGAAGCTGGAATCCCTCGACAGACCCGCGATACTCCACACCGTGCGCGGAAAAGGTTATCGATTGGGAGATGCAAAATGAAGCATTAAAGTACTGAAGCATTAAAGTACCATCCACCCTGTTGTCCATCCACCCTGTTGTCCACCGTAAAGGGCATTAACGTACAAAAGGGCATTAACGTACCATCCACCCTGTTGTCCACCGTGTTGACGGAAATGCAAGCGGCCGTTAGGCTTCTGGACTGGTGGGCGTTGGTAGATCAATAGAAAACGGGCAACATTCAGGGGAAAGGGCCGAGCGATGCCACGCGTGAATCGAACGGAGATGTGTGCGTCTGAGGAAGTGCAGGCGTTTCATTTGATCAATCGGTGC
>QWQG01000203.1 GCA_003670925.1 Planctomycetota bacterium
CACATTTGGATCCATATTCCAGCTACATCGCTCCCGAAAAGGTGCGTCAGTTCGATCGATATATCGAGCAAGAATTCGGTGGCATCGGAATTCATGTCGACGCTTCTGTGGGCAAACTGCAAATCATCAGTGTGCTGCCCGGTTCCCCGGCCTTTCGCGGCGGATTAAAAGCCGGTGATGAAATTGTTGAAGCCGATGGAAAGTCCACGAAAGGATTGACTCAGGCCGCACTTACGGAGCGACTGACAGGGCCGTCCGGTCGGCCAGTGGAACTCGGCATTCTGCGGGCAGATTCCCCAACAATCGAAAAGGTCACTGTGGTGCGTGAGATCATTCAGATCCCGACGATCGTGGGGCATCAACGAAATGCTGATCATACGTGGAATTACTTCTTAGATGATGTTCATCAGCTTGGCTATCTGCGGATCACCCACTTCACAAAAAACACGCCGGATGATCTGCGTCAGACGATGGATATTTTGGTAGCGGCCGGGATCAGAGGTGTTGTGCTGGACCTGCGTTCCAATCCAGGCGGACTGCTGACGGCAGCCATCGAGATTGCGGATATGTTTCTCGAATCAGGCACGATCGTCAGTGTCAAAGGACGCACGGTTCCCGAACGCACATGGCAGGCCAAGCAAGGCTTGACGTATCCGGATCTGCCGATCGCTGTGCTTGTGAATCGTTACAGCGCTTCGGCTAGCGAAGTTTTGAGTGCCGCCTTGCAGGACAATAGTCGGGCAATCATTGTCGGGGAGCGTACGTTTGGAAAAGGAAGCGTGCAAAATGTGCTGCAACTCGAGTCCGGCAAGAGCCTGCTTAAACTGACTACGGCGCGATACTATCGTCCGAGCGGCTTAAATATTCACCGCACCGACGACATGAAGCCCGAAGACAACTGGGGTGTGCAACCTACAGAAGGACACGCCCACTTGATGTCACAAGACGAATTGCAGAATTGGCTGATGGCACGTGATGCGATCGATAACGAACGCCCAATCCCCGAGGTATCATTCGCAGACCCTCACCTTGCCGATGCCACAGCATGGCTGAAAAAAGAAATCGCGACGAGAGAGACCGTCAAATGATCGGGACACCCCAAGCGTTCTCGCCCTCCCCCCCACGACAACCGTGATAGGTCACGGCCAGAGACGGCCATCCCGTCAGGGAGCGACAAAAGGAATTCATTCGATGTACCGCAAGCTGGATCCGCAAAAAACCATTTCAACACTGGAGACGCTGGCCAATCGAATCGACGAACGATTTCCTGGAGCCAGCCTGAACGGCGTCTGTAAAGAAGTATCGGCAATAGCCGTTGAAACATGCGGACGGATCGCGTGGACTGCCAGACCATACAAGGCGATTCGGCTTGCCGTGATGCTCGTGATTACCGCCGCCGGATATCTTGCTTGGTTGCTCTATGGAGAGTTAGATATTAAGTCAAATGGCTTAAGTATCGAGGAATTGGAGGCGGGAACAAACGGTGTTGTCCTGACAGGCGCAGCTTTGTTCTTCCTGTTCTCACTGGAGTCCCGGATGAAGCGGGCTAAAATCCTGCAGGCGATTGATGAATTGCGAGCGGTCTCACATGTCATTGATATGCACCAGCTTACGAAAGACCCGAGCCAGACTGTGTCGGCCCGAGGAAAGCGTACAAAGTCTTCTCCGGAACGCACCCTGACTTCCTTTCAATTGGCACGTTATCTGGATTACTGCAGTGAGCTGTTGTCGCTGATCGGCAAGCTCGCGGCCCTCTACGCTCAAAGCTCGTCGGACAGCGTGGTGTTGCAGGCCGTGAACGATATTGAGACGCTGACGAACGGCATCAGTCGCAAGATCTGGCAAAAGATCATGATTTTGGACGACGATATTGCAGAAGAGGCAGCAAAGGAGAAGCTCCAGACCGAAACGCCAAGCACTGCTCAGACGATGCCAACCACTGACGTCGTGGCACTGAAAATAGACTGAGAGTTATTCACGTCAAGCAAGTTCTTGCTCACGACACATGCTTCATCAGTTTGATCAACATCGGATCAGGAATCGATGAAGCATCCCAGTCTTAAGTCTTAGCTTGCATCCCTTATGCAACAGCACGGGGCGACAACTCAGTCACCATCGCCGCGATTGCCTCTGGCGTGAGTGGCGTTTCTGGCGAGGTCTCGTGCAGGACGGCGAGTAACGCACACACACGTGACATGCGTGCCGCGTTCCCACAACTCAGATCGTAGATCGCACGGACGGCACTGTCATCTAGACAGGCAGCAGGAATATTATGGCGTCTCACAAGCGAACGGACAAAATTCGACGACTCGACCGCATCAAGCGGACTTAGGCGTATCTGCAACAGTGATTCCATTGATAATCCGTTGGCCAGCGGCCTGTCGGACGTCACAACGACTGTCAGCTTTCCGTGGCCGCCGGAATTGCAACCGGCATTCAATGCTGCCATCACGCGGAGAAATGATTCAAGGTCGTTCTGCGCACGGTGCAGATCGTCGATGAGAAGAACCGTGTGGACGCCGCAGTGCATGCGTCCAGCCATTTCATCCCGCAGGACTGACACAAGTTCATGCCGTGCCATACCGCGTCGAACCGAGGAGGAAACTGCCGAGGTCACTTCCGCAAGCGCCGCATTTTCATCGAGTCCCGACACATTCAGCGACACCACGAATTTTCCGGTGCGCTCAATTTCTTCTCGCAGGCGCGTGAGAATCCGAGTGCGACCACTGCCGTCAGGACCGCAAATTACGCCAAATGGCTCACCAACCTCAATCAGATAAAGTAGGCGGCTCACAGCTTCCAGATGGACTGCGCTATCAAAAAACCATGCTGTTTGTTTCTTCTGACCGAACATTCACCCGGCTCCCGTTGGACCGACATCATGCCTGACGACTTGTCAAATTGAGAAATCGGCAGAATCGGCGTAATTGGTTCAGTCAAATCCGAGCAAACTCAACCAGAGCCAGGATTGGCAATTCAAAACTCTGCAGGACCCTGCTACTCCGGCGACTTGACAGTAGAATCGGCAGGTCGTGCAATTCGGCAATTCTGCCCTCCCCAAACACGCGTTCATGGTTGAGTTACATGTCTGAACTGACGTACCGTTCTGCTGGTGTAGACCTTGACCTCTATGAACAGGCGATGCAAAAACTGCCGCGACTGATGCAGCGCACATTCACGCCCGGCGTGATGGAGCTCCCCGGAGGCTTTGCCGGTCTGTTTCGCCTGAACGGAACGAAACAGTGGAAAGACCCGGTACTCGTTTCAGGAACTGATGGCGTAGGCACAAAAATCAAGGTCGCCATTCAGGCTCAAAAATATGACAGCATCGGCATCGACTTGGTCGGCATGTGTGTAAATGATGTCCTGTGCCTCGGTGCTACGCCATTATTCTTTCTCGATTATATCGCAATGGGAAAGGACAACCCACTGCTGTTGGAGCAACTGGTCAGCGGTGTGAGCGACGGATGTCAGCAGGCAATGTCGGCACTGCTTGGTGGGGAAACGGCTATCATGCCAGATTTGTACGCGGCCGGCGATTTCGACATGGCTGGTTTTTCAGTGGGCGTTGCCGAACGTGATGAACTTGTCAATGGCAAGACTCGCGTGAAACCCGGCGATGTGCTCATCGGAATCCCATCATCTGGCTTTCATTCAAATGGTTACAGCCTCGTTCGAAAAGTTGTATTTGAACACGCAGGTCTGAATGTCTCGGGTCATGTTGCCGAATTGAATTGCACTGTGGCCGACACTTTGCTTCAGCCTACAAGAATCTACGCACAAATTGTTGCAGCCGCTTTGGAAGCAGCCGGTAATGCAAGCTTACATGGAATCGCACATATTACGGGCGGCGGAATTGCAGATAACTTTGAACGCATTCTCCCGAACCACGTGCAGGCTGTCGTCAGTCGTAGTGCATGGACGATTCCGGATGTGTTCCAGTGGCTACAACGGTTAGGAAATGTCGCTGAAAATGAAATGTTTAGTGTGTTCAATATGGGCATTGGGATGATCATGTGTGTGCCACCCGCTGCAGCCGACAAAGTGCAGGCCGCCTGCTCGACACCAGAATATCCGGCCATACGATTGGGAGAAATTCGCTCGCAGCATGCGGAAACCCCAACCGTAACACTTGTGTAAGACATGAATAAATCGCAGCCCCTATCAATCGTCTGACCACGCAATTCTAAATCATGCAGTGGATCGCTTGTCTGGCCATCAGAGCGGCGCATGAAAAAGCCGAGGATAATTCCTCGGCTAATGCGGCTATGATCTTGGTTGTGTTTTCTGCGGTCGGTTACCGCTGAATTTTATTCGATTTAGTTGGCAGGCACGACGATATCCTGACTGTCTGCCTTGCTGTCCCTGAAATTGCACAACTCTTCGCGAACGATGTTCATCGACTTTGGTGCTTCAATCCCAATCCGTACCGAGTTGGGGCCAATGCGGACAATCGTGATCGCAACGTCGTCACCGATTAGAATTCGCTCGCTCGTCTTTCTGGATAGTACTAACATATTTTCTCTCCCTACGTCTTGCCTTGGGTCTTCCTTGATCCGTACGGGTTGACCACATCGTGATCCCATCGCCCCGCCATGCCGCCCATCTTTTTGTGCTGATCCGCCGCACCTCCGCATGATATCACAATGACTGCGACATCAATACGATAACACCACCCATAGGCCCTGCCAACAGAAAAGTCGACAAAATCTGTTCTGCCTAAAAAAACAGCACAACCCGATCTGCCAACGAGTGCCTTGTTTTTAGGCACCCACACAGTGAAGGCGGACCGCCAGTGTGGCAGGTGGGCGATAGGGTTGTCTGTTTAGTTGTTTTTTATGGAGTTTGAAGTGAAATTCTGGCATGATGGCCCGGCACCGTGCGTCATCTGTTGATTTAATACCAAACAAAGGCGGGATTGGCTGAATCCCCTGCTTGTGTTTTGATTGAGTCTCATTACGTTGTCAAAATCGACTCACAAACTTGCCGCCGGTTGCCACACTCCACAGCTTTACGACACAAAGGAATCAACAGTGGTCCGCATTGGAATTATTGGCGTCGGGTTTATGGGGTACACGCACTATGAGGGGGCGCGCGACCTTGTGGGAGGGAAAGTGACGGCGATCTCGACACGCGATCCCAAAAAGCTGACGGGGGACTGGACCTCAATCAAGGGCAACTTTGGGCCACCAGGGGGCCATGTCGATGTTTCGCAGTTGAAGTGCTGCACGGACTATCGCGTGCTTCTAGCTGATCCCGAGATTGATCTCATCGATGTCTGCCTGCCAACCGACCAGCATTTCGCTGTCGTGATGGAATCTCTCCAGGCTGGCAAAGCAACTCTGGTTGAAAAGCCAATCTCTGTCGACCTAGCGCAGGCCGAGCAGATGGTGAGCGCAGCGAAGGCCGCTAACGTGCCATTGCTGGTCGGGCACGTCCTGCCATTCTTTCCTGAATTTCGCTTCGCCGCTGAATCCATTCAGGACGGGCGTTTTGGAAAGCTGAAAGCCGCGCACTTCAAACGCGTGATCAGTCCTCCGGATTGGTCAAGTGGCATGTCAGATTTCCGAAAGCTCGGAGGCTGGGGAATCGATTTGCACATTCACGACAACCACTTCATTGCACACGCCTTTGGCCGCCCCGACGGCGTCTTTTCCCGCGGATTACTGCAGGATGGTTTCGTGAATCATGTTCACACGTCGTATCTGTATTCCGACGGCCCCGCCATCTCATGTGTCAGTGGCGGCATTGCCACAAAGGGGCTCCAGTTTTCGCATGGGTACGAATTGTTTTTCGAAAATGCGACAGTGCTGTTTGATGCAGGGACTCTGGCGGGTGAGTGGACCGTAAGCCGCCCGCTGAGCGTGATCACCAACGACGGAAAAATGACGCACCCTGAACTTGGCGGCAGCGGAAAATGGTGTGGTGCCTTTACGGACGAACTACAGGTGGCCGTAAATGTGATCACCAACAATCAAGCAGCAGGCCCATTGTCGAGCGATACAGCGTTGGCTGCATTACAACTCTGCTGGGCTGAAGCCGCCAGTATCGAATCCGGAGCTGTTATGCCGCTGTGAGATCTCCGCACCTTGTGGCAAGCTCGGGTGGATGGTAGCCACGTGCATAGCGATTTTTTTCGTGGACCGTGTGTGTTTCTCAGCAATACTCCAAAATCCGAATCTGTGCTGGAGACGCGCATTGGAGGGCTGACGCTTCTCGCGCGCCGGATTGGCTCAAATCGCCCGGAAAAAACACGCAGAACTGCGGTTTCAGATTCACATCCTGCCGCAGCTTTGCTAAACCACCACTATATCCGGAGGATTGGTAGTGGTTAGAAGCGGAAAACCGAAGCTCTTCGGCAACCGCTGAGCAAGCCATCCTCAAAGACAAGGACGTGTTGGATGCCATCTGTCTTACTCTTTCTTTTCATGTTCCTGACGTGCCTCATGTTCTTGGGCATGCTCTGGGGTGATCGACTCAGTTTCCCTGCGCTGTTTGATGGCAATTGGCTAACCCCCATCACCGGACTGATCAACGTGGTCTCCCGCACTTTGGGAGAATTCCTTGAATTGTCGGTGGCGTTTATTGTGGGCCACTTGCCGTGGGTGGTCGCTGCTGTTTCCGGAACTGTCGGATTAATGCTTGTCGCGTTTCTTATGGGTGGTGGACTGGCAACGGATGCGGAAGCATATTATCGCGACACGATCGCGCCACTTTATGCTGGCGGCGTCTTGGATCGTGTGAATGAGGTCCAGCCGGCGGAACCAATCCAGGAGATCGCCAACGGCACTCTGCTGGCCCAAGCCGACATGGACGATTCGAATCTGGTCGTGCAGGCGCAGGGCGGCGCTTACTTGGTGTTCGGAAAGCCTGAATACCAGCCTGCACACGTGCGAACTCGCCGTCCGATCGATGGTTCAATCGCCGCAGCGGCAACATCACGACCATTGCTCGGACGTCCCGAACTGGACGTCCGTTTTGATCGATTGTCGTCCGAAACATTGATCCCAGATCGTGTGCGTACAATCGTCACCGATGGACGACTGCTCAACGATCTTCCCAATGTGCAGTTTGTGGATCGCGCCGTTCGAAATCTACTGCGGGACAACTGGCGTGCTGGGCTTGGCCTGCCGAATACATTCGGAGGCATGGAAGCGTCTGACGATCTTGTCCCCGAATCGCCGCTCACTGTCGTGCGTGATCTGGAATCCCGAATACGTGTCACGCCGGGCCTGATGGTTTCGCGGCAGGATCTGCGCATCGAAAAAACGGTGCCGCAGCGATCGGCGACGGGCGAAGTGACGATGCAAGTGACGATTACAAATCTGGCGAGCGACGTGATCAATGGGCTGTTGGTGCGGGAACTACTTCCCTACGGGACAAAGGTGCGTGGGCATTTTCCGGCAGGGATCCTCCGTGATGCGACACTGACATGGCTGGTGAGCGACCTGCAACCTCAGCAAGAGCAGGTTCTCCGCTTCACGGTTTTCCCGGCAGACGATCCAATCAGCGGCCGAGATACATTATTTGAATCTCAGACCGAAGTGTCAGCGGTGACGGCTGTCACAACGCGGACTGTTGTCACAGCAGAAAAATTCCAGCCGACGCCAACACGGCCACCCAGTGGGGCACGCCCTCCGGAAGTCGTTCGCGCGCCAAAACTGCGTCTCCGGATTGCTGAACCAGAATCAGCAGTAACCGTCGCAGCATGGACCACGGTCATGTTTCGCGTCAGCAATCTAGGCAATACCAACGCCGAGGACGTGCGATTGCGACTGATCCTTGACGAAGTACTTGATCATCACGCGTTGTTAGACGATGACCTTGACCGCCAACTCGACGCCCCCATCGCGAAGATTGGCCCAGGGGAAACACGTGACTTTGAGCTTGTGGTCAAGCCCCGCCGAACAGGTGAAGCCGTATCAACTGCCGAATTGTTCTTCGGCGACAAGCAACTCGACCTCCAAACCTTTCGATTCAAGACTAGCGCTGCCAACTCATCAACGTCTACAAAAACCCGAGTCCTGCCATAACGCCCAGCATCCTTCGGGACGAAATTCGTTTCCACAGACCGGCCATTCGATAGAATCATTTGCGATCCTCATCTCGTAATCCACATTCTTGTTTCCATTGGATTCTTGAGTCTGCATGTCTTCCATTGATGATATTCTTATCACCTGCGAATCACGGATTGGCTATAAATTTCGCGACCAGTTGTTGTTGCGCCGCTGCCTCACGCATAGCTCTGCCGCTGAGACACGCCTTGATTCTAATGAACGCTTGGAATTCCTAGGTGACTCCGTATTAGGGGTCGTCATCTGCGAGTACCTGTTTCAGAATTTTCCCGATCAACGTGAAGGCCAGATGACGCAAATGAAGTCGTGGCTGGTCAGTCGCCAAACGTGTGCTCGTGTCGCCCGATTATTAAACGTCGAGGAATTGATTCTGGTGGGACGTGGTCTGCAGAGTATTCCAGACTCAATCCTTTCGGCCGTGGTGGAATCATTGATCGCCGGAGTTTATTTTGATGGTGGCATGGAAGCCGCGCGACAGTTTATTCACACTTCGTTCCGTGAAGAACTGGCACTCTGCCGCCCAGAAGATGCTGAAAACTTCAAGAGTCAGCTCCAAGAAATCACCCAGCGTGATGTGGGCAAGACACCCGAATATATCGTCGTCGAAGAAACAGGACCTGATCACGCGCGGGTGTTTTGCATCGTGGCACGCGTGGGTGACACCGTCTTTGAATCAGGCTGTGGCAAAACAAAAAAAGAAGCCGAACAACGGGCCGCTCGTAACGCTGTCGAAGCACTCCAGCGTCCCACTCCAGCACGGGATGCCGCGGAATAAGCCCCTGCGACCTCTCAATCAGGGAAACGTCAGTAGCGGGATAAATCTGACTTATTGTCAGCCGTTGTCAGCCGTTGTCAGCCGCGGTTGATCCTAGGCAAGCATCACAGTGGCCGTGTCGGGATCATCGCAATTTCGAGGCATGCGGCTTCGATTTCACTGCGCACAAGTAATTTATTGCCGGTCAGGCAAAGCGTGTTCCAGCAAACGCCATCGATGGTCTTCAGCGTTCCAAGTTCCCGGTATTCATCCGGTGTCGCTTCGAGGAGGAACAGTTCGCCAGATTCACTGTGAAGTAGAATGACGTTGCCAACCCCGAGGACTTGGCCATGACCAAAGCGACCACGGCGTTTCCACATTTGTGCACCGTCTGATAGGCGTGCACATTCCATGAATCCGTTCGAAAGTGAATACGCATAACCACCGTGAATGATCGGGCTTGTCAATTTTGTTTTCAGAACCTTCGAACTGCTCCAGACCGACGACGCGATCAATTGGCCACCCTGTTGTTCCAGATGAATCCGCTCTCCGCCGCCGTCCGGATATCCCTTGGATGTGAGTACGTCTGTTTCTGAAAGGACAGAAATCTGCGACGTGTTAGCACCACCGTCGGATTCACCAGGGCGGGCGTGGCTCCACAAGAGTTCGCCGGTTGCAGGATCGAATCCCTGCGCTTGCGATTCGCACGTCAACAGAATCTGACGCTGGCCGGAAAGTGTGACGAGGATCGGCGAACCGTAGGCAATCATGGCGTCGCCTCCCTTCCATTTCAGTTGCCCGGTTTCGAGATCAAAGGCGAGGAGCGTTGCGCGAGTTTCTCCTTCCGGTCCACCCCCGGCGACAACCAGCGTTTCATCCACCACTAAGGGAGCACCCGCGCGGGCCCATGCCAGACGCGTGTTTTCCTCGAACTGCGTCTTAAAACCATCGGAGCCTTCAACTTCGCTCAGCTTAATACCTAGGATTACATTCAAATCCTGCTGCCAAACGAGTGATCCGTCGGCGCCGTTCAAGCACACAAGATTCCCCACAGCACCAACGGCATATACCCGCCCATCATGAATTGTGGGTGTGGAACGCGGCCCGATCCGCCCTAGCCCCATCTTGTCTTGGTGGCATGCCGCGTGACGCGAGATCCACTTGAGTTCCCCCGTCTGGATTTCATAACATGTCACGCATTCCTGATCTCCCCGCTGTTCCATCGTGACCGCGTAACCGTTCCGAGCCGAGAACCCTGACCAGCCTGCACCGATCGGCTGTTTCCAGAGGATACGTGCGTTTTCCGCAACTCCGGCTGTCTCAATTTGTTGACCATTTGCCACCATGCCGTTTTGGGTGGACCCGAGAAACCGGGGGAAATCTGTCAGCGATTCAACCGCCAGATCAGCGGTCGCGTGCAGCAACACATCGGTTGTCAGCACACTCCGACGCTGCACCCAAATCGGTTCGAATCGAACGAGATTCACGTCACCACCGTGTACTGGACGAAAGATTTTTAGCAACGCATAGACGGCGAACACTAATACCAAGGCGCCAACAAGACGTTTCCACCAACGCCAGCGGCTGCCCCATAAAATCCAGACCAGCCAGAGCACAATCAAACAACCAGCACAGAGAGCCGTCACCACCATGATGACGTCGAGCCCCAGATGTAGAACGTCTTCGATTTCGCTGACAAACACCTGCGCGAGGACTGCGACAACGATCAGCAACACGGTCAAGATTGTCATTTTCACGGGGAATCCCGGACGACGGACTGAGATTGTGACTTCTGCAGTCTGCGGAGGGGTACCAGATTCAGTAATCATAATCAGTTCTTAAACGCGTGTTGTTTTCAATGGTTCACCCACAGTCCAGTCGCGACCAGTCCGGATGACTTTGCGGTACAAAGTATCACGTTCCACCGGGATACGCCCCGCTTCGTGAATCAATCGATGCAGCTGTTCCACCGTCATCCCTTCCGGAGTTTTCGCACCAGCATCGTGATAGATCAATTCATGCACAACCGTACCGTCAACGTCGTCAGCTCCGTAACTGAGCGCCAGCTGGGCTGTCTGCTGCCCCAGCATAATCCAGTAGGCTTTAATATGATCAAAATTGTCCAACATCAGCCGCGACAAAGCTACCATCCGTAAATCAAACACACCGTCGGCTTTCTTAAGCGTCGACAATTCGGTGTTCTCCGGATGAAACGCAAGGGGAATGAACGTCTGAAATCCCGACGTTTCGTCCTGCAAAGTCCGCAGACGAATCAGGTGATCGATGCGATGTCGCGCCTGTTCGATATGGCCATAAAGCATCGTCGCATTCGACCGCAGTCCAAGCTGATGGGCAGTTCGATGTACATCGAACCACACATCACTGTCTGCCTTGTGTTCACAAATCTGGCGGCGCACTTCCTCATCAAAGATCTCAGCCCCACCGCCCGGCATGCTGCCAAGGCCAGCGTGGATCATCTGCTCCAAGATCCATTGCAAGGGTTTTTTTGTGATGAAGCTAAACCAACTAATTTCAACGGGCGTCCACGCTTTAATATGAACTTCGGGACACGTTTCATGGATGATCCGTACAACATCAAGATACCAGTCGAAACTTTTCTTATGATGTAGCCCACCCACAACGTGAATTTCTGTCGCCCCCGCCGCGCGGCCTTCGAGAACTCTCTCGCGAAGCATGTCGTCGGTAAATGTGTAGGCCTTTTCATCCTTCAAGTCGGCTCGAAATGCACAGAACCTGCAGCGGTACACACAGACATTCGTGGGGTTCAAATGGATGTTTGTATTGTAAAACGCAAAGTTGCCGTTCTTACGCTCACGGACAAAATTTGCAAGTTGGCCGAGCAGATGCAGGTCCGCTCGTTCATCCAGAAGGACGCCGTCCTCAAAACTTAAACGCTCCCCCGCCAGTACTTTATCTGCAACAGCACGGAGCCCAGAATCATGGATAGAAAGAGACATGGTTGTGACTTTGCCTTGAACGAAATTCAAAACACCCAGACATCCAAGCACCCAAGGATCAGGATGCCAAAACTAATGATGGCGTTAACATTAAAGAAAGCGACGTTGATCCGATTGAGATCATCGGGCCGGACAATCCAATGCTCGTACATCAGCAAGCCGGCGATCGCAATCACTCCAATCAGGAATACCAGTCCCAGTCCTGCCATTTTCCACAGCACCAGCAGCATCAAAATCGTGATGAGATGACTACCCGATGCAATGCGTAAAGCTGAGCGAACTCCGAACCGGGCGGGAATGCTTTTTAAACGCCGCTTCTTGTCGAATTCTGCATCCTGACAGGCATAGATAATATCGAAGCCTCCCACCCAGAAAAAAATCACACCTCCCAGCAATGCGGGTACTAATGCAAACTCGTTCCGCACGGCAATCCACGCGGCATTTGGCGACAGCATCAGAGCCGCTGAGAGCCAGTAATGACATAAGCTAGTCCAGCGTTTTGCCAGTGAATATCCGAGCAGAAAGCAAAGCACGGGAACGGCAAGCAGCAACGGGAGTTGCTTGGGAAAAAAGAGGGTCGTGGCAGCCACAAAAGCCAGACTCATCAGGATCGTAAACACAACCACTGATCCCACCGAAAGCAACCCTGCCGGCAGATGACGTTTCGCAGTGCGCGGATTTTCAGCATCAATCTCACGATCGACCAAGCGATTGAATGCCATCGCGGCAGATCGGGCTGTCACCATGCAGACCAAAATCCCTAGCACATCCCGCCAACGGAATTCACTGCCCGGCATGGACCAAGCAATCACAGCGGACAGCATCGCAAATGGTAATGCGAAAACCGTGTGGCTGAAACGGATGAGTTCCAGAAAATGGCGGAGTTGCTGAAACATGAACTGCGATACGCATCTAAAACGAAATCAAACAATAAAAATTACGCAACCGGAATCCCTGCCGCTGCCCAGTGATGCCCACAAGTCGCCTAAAGTCTCCATCACACACTGGTTCAACCGGATCTCACGTCCCCATATAACGCGAATAAAGAATTCGGGCCAATGCTGGGTCGTCTGTCCCACGAATGATAGCTCGACCATCTGGGAAAATGGTAATTTCAAGGGAGTGTTCGCCGTACGATTCCGAAACTATCACACGCACGAGAAACGGATTCAAGACGACCTCGCCGACTGCGAGCAAACGATTCGCGATGTCAGGCAGCGACAGTGTCAACTTCTCAGGTGGCGTCACCTGCACGGCGTTTCGGCCGCACAGAATTGTTGAAGACGATTTTTGACTTCCGTGGAGCCACAGGCGTTCGCCCTGAAAACATGCAGGGCACTGTGACGTCGCTCGCAGTTTGCTGACATCGACTTGCCGAAAGGAATCCGACCAAACGTCGATAATCGTGAGCTTTCGAGCCACCTCGTGCGCGTGACCAGTGAGAATTTTCAGGGCTAAGGCTGCTTGGAATGAGGCCACAACATTCACGGCAGGGCCAAGCACCCCGGCGGTGTCGCATGTTTCCGTTGATCCGAGTGGCGGTGGAGTTGGCATCAGACAGCGCAGACATGCAGAGTCGTGCGGAAAGACGGGCATTACCTGACCAACGCTTCCCGTGCACCCGGTAAAGATCCACGGAATCCCAGCGTGCAGAGAAACATCATTGATCAGATACCGGATTTCGAAGTTGTCTGTACCGTCCAGAATTAAAGACACGCCCTCGGTGAATTGGCAAATATTCGACCAGTCCACATCGGCCACGATGGGTTCAATAGCGATCTCCGAATTAACACAGCGGAGACGGCGTTCGGCAGCAATCACCTTCGGCAGATGCTCCGCGACATCCTGCTCGTCAAACAGAATCTGCCGCTGCAGATTACTGAGTTCCACAAAGTCGCGATCGACAATCCGGATCCGCCCCACGCCAGCACGAACTAGCGTATCAGCCACGACGCAACCCAAGGCACCACACCCGACAAGCAACACATGACTGCCCGCTAGGCGTTGCTGCCCGTCCAAGCCAACGCCGGCGAACAGCATCTGTTTTTGATAGCGCGAAGGTGACATGTTTTACGCAATCCGACGGACACGAATGCCCAACCTACGTTGTACCCATCAGCCCTGCACGGACTTGTCGCCCAAGTCTTTCCGCGGCAACGACATCGTGCCCGATCACCGTGAGATGTCCCATTTTCCGACCAAGGCGTATTTCAGATTTCCCGTACAGATGCACATGGATTTCCGGATGGGCAAACACAGTCTGCCACGCTGACGGTGACTGATGTTGCAGATGATCGCCTAGCAGATTCAACATGACCGCCGGCGTCTGCAGAGACACATCTCCGGTACCCAACCCACAAACAGCACGCAGCTGCTGTTCGAACTGACTGCTGCGGCAGGCATTGATCGTTAAGTGGCCGCTATTATGGGGACGTGGAGCGATTTCGTTGACCAGCAATTCATTGTCGTGGGTGGCAAAGAACTCTACACACATGACCCCAATCACGTCGAAGTATTCCAAAATTGTCCGTGCGATCTGCTGAGCCTCAAGCGTCTGATGCTCAGAAATCAAAGCTGAAGGACTGATTGAAACGTCCAGAATATGGTTTTCATGGTGATTCATCACAGGCGCAAAGAAGCTACAGGTTCCGTCCGCAAACCGCGACGCAACAATCGAAAGCTCATGCGCAAAAGGCACCACCTTTTCGAGAATAGCCTCCGATACATTTAAAGATTGCCAGATTGCGCCGCAGTCACTTTCACTCCCAACACGCGTCTGCCCCTTGCCGTCATATCCAAGCGTGACCGTCTTCAGAATCGCGTCACCGCCAAAGTCGAGGATTCCCTTTCGGAGTTCAGACTCAGACGTGATCTTCAGAAAATCGGCCGTCGGAATCCCCATTCTCCGGAGCGACGTTTTCTCTAAGAGACGATGCTGAGACGCACGCAGAAGTTCCGGGCCGGGAAACACGGGAACATGCTGCAACAGTGTCTCTACCGTCGCAACCGGAATGTTCTCCTGTTCGTATGTCACCACATCGACGTGCTGAGCAAATTGTCGCAACGCGTCTTGATCCGCAAACGACGAGAACCACGATCGATCACTCACCTGCCCCGCAGGTGATTCTTCCGGATCACCGTAAATTTGAACGCGGAACCCGCACTGCCTTGCGGCAATCGCAAACATGCGTCCCAACTGGCCACCACCCAGCATTCCGATTGTGGAACCGGGACGGACAACATGTTTCATTGACGACATGAACCGAAACTCTCCGTCCGGACGATACACCCGAATTGACGATTCGCTCCCCACGCGGACATCGCAGGAGTGGTTCCAGATTCACAAGAATCTGGAGGTCCGCCTCATTCTAAACCCAATCTTCATCAAGTTGGCAGCCACCAAACGTCTCAAGCCAACTCGCTTGGGACCTAGCATCACGCCTCCATTGCCACCAGTGAGACCGAGAATGAGCAAACAAAGCCTGCCATGAATCTGAAATGAAACTCAGAGACACACGTCGCCACCGATCTTATAACACCGCTCGAATCCGCTTTAGAAACTCCGCGTTTGTCGGGAACTTGTCCATCGTCTTAGTGAGTTGTTCCATGGCTTCCACCGGATTCATACTGATCAGACTCCGCCGCAGCATGGTAATTCCTTCCAACAGATCCGGTTCCAAAATCTTTTCTTCACGTCGAGTCCCAGATTTCGAAATGTCAATCGAAGGCCAGATGCGACGATCGGCAAGATCACGGCTGAGCACCATTTCCATATTGCCCGTACCTTTGAACTCTTGAAAAATTGCTTCATCCATGCGGCTTCCCGTATCGATCAATGCCGTTCCACAGACCGTCAGTGATCCTCCTTCGTCGAAGCGTCGTGCCTGACCAAATAGTTTTTTGGGGATATCCAAGGCACGAATATCTAGCCCGCCCGTCGCCGTGCGACCGGTGTTGCTCCATTTATTGAACGCGCGTGCCATCCGCGTGATGCTGTCAAGCAAAATAAAGACGTCTTTGCCTTCTTCCGCAAGGCGTTTGGCTCGCTCAATAATCAATTGGCTAATCCGCACATGACTCTCGACGTCACTGTCCAGCGATGATGAAATTACTTCACCCTGAACCATCCGCCGCATCTCAGTCACTTCTTCAGGACGTTCATCGATCAGTAACACCATCAGATAAATTTCGGGATGATTTTGGCTGACCGAATTGGCAATGTCCTGCAGTAACATCGTCTTGCCCGTCCGCGGCGGCGCAACAAGCAGCGCACGCTGTCCTTTACCGATCGGACACAACAAGTCCATCACACGCATCGTTAATGGCTTTGGTCCTACTTCGAGACGAATCTGCTCGAAAGGATTTATCGCCGTCAACGTATCAAACACTTTGATGTCGGCGTAGTCTTCTAGTGTGTACCCGTCGATAAGCTCCACATCCCGCAGACGCGGCCCTTGATTCCGCGTTCCATTCCCAACGTCACCGCGAATCAGAACCCCCTCGCGGAGCTTGTATTTTTCCACGAGTGAACTGGAAACAAACGGATTGGAATCTTCAGCTGCATAATTTTTCTTCGGATCGCGCAAAAATCCGTAGCCGCGGTTGTGCAGTTCGAGAACACCTTCGAATGTGCCTTCAACGATTTCAACCGAAGGCTGAATCTGTCGACTATTGCGACGCGGCAGTCCTCGATCCCGGCCACCACGTCCGCCACTGTCTCGACTGTCTCGGCTGTCTCGGCTGTCTCGGCTGTCTCGACCTGAAGCGCCACCACGTGGCTGAACACCTTCATTTCGCCGCCCACGATTCGAGCCCCCAGCATTCGGTCCGCCACCGCTTGGCCGACGCCCTCGAACGCTATCTTGACGACTGGGCTCATTCCGATTGGCACCCTGTGAACGCCCTGAATCTCCGCGACCACGGTCACTCCGACCTGAGTCACTCCGACCTGAATCACTCCGACCTGAGTCACTCCGACCACGATCTCCGCGGCCAGAATCACGACCACGACCATCATTTCTTGGTTCATGGCGATTGCCATCACTAACGCGATTATCTTCACGACCACGATTATTTTCGCTGCTGGGGATATCGTCAACGCCGCGACGTCCATCGGCACTGCGACTAACGTCTGCTCTACGATTGTCCCCAGCATCGATATTATAGTCACCACTACGACTGGTCTCAGAGAGCCGATTGCTCTCTACACCACCATTGTCATTTTCACCGCGATCATCCTCAAGACCACGATTACTCTCGATACTCTGATTGTCGTCGCCACTGCGGTTGCTGTCACTGGCCTCTGAAGCACCTGCTCCGTCCGGGCGGCGGCGACGGCGACGGCGGCGTTTTGGCCTTCGATCACCGCCATCAAAGTCTCCACTAGGTTCACCCTGACGTGGACTGTCACTGGAATCGCCCTCGAAACCCCTATCGTCAGATCGACTGCCGGGATCGAAATCATCTCGAGCGTCTCGAGTGTCAGGTTCATTTGAAGCATAGCGTGAACGATTGCGGGGCGGGGGTGAATCTTTGTCGTCGTCGCCAAAATCTAATTCGTCGGTACTAAAATATCGCATCCCCGTCTGCGGCTCGACGTCAGCAATCTGACGCTCCAAACGACTCGACGTCCGTTCGCCTCGTGGGAGGCGGTCGATAGGTTTAGTGGCATCCGGAGTTTCAGACACTGTCGGAACGACTTGCTCGACAGGTTCTCGGCGAGGTTTTCGTTCGCGTCGAGGTGGTTCTTCAGAGACGGCTGGGGTGCTCCCAGCATCACTGGCACTTCGGGAACGTCTTGCCGGTTTCGTCTCACGGACGATTTTCTCTTCTGAAACGCCAGACCCAAAATCGTCATCACTAACCGGGGCGGGCATTTCAGCACCTTCATCGGCAGCCTTGCGGCGGGATCGTGTGGCTGGGCTGCTTGTCGTACTACGACGACGCGGGGCCCGCTGGCTGGTTCCTTCAGAATCGGAACTGCTTGTCGGCATAAATGAGAACCTGACTGCGCTTTATAAAGGTAGGAAGGCAGAGGACGATCACTCGTCACAATCCTTGATAACGGACTATTTCCATCAATTCCCAATCCTCCGTGGCTAACAATCTGCCGCTCCGTGGAGTCCGGCAGATTGTTCGACGCCTGCGAAGCAAGATCGGAATTGTCACAAAAAATGAGATGTGCGCCCGAACGAGCACACTAATTGGGACCATGAACTGCAACTGCAGTTTGTGCGGATCAATCCGCGTCAACCACAAACTCGGCCGGAAGATCAACATACTTTTCAATGAAGCCTGTTGACATGTCGCTGAGTTCACTTTGAACCAGACTCAACCCCTACGAGGCTGAAACTCAAACTAAGAATTCAGAAGTGAAGACGGCTCGCGTTGATGTCAAGCAGCGAAACAGTCTTCAATTGCCGAAACTTTCCTTAAACCAAGGTTCGGGTGCCACCATCTGGAGGGGCCGCACAGCAATGGAAAGCTCAGACAGCGAAAGGAAGCCGATCAGGGAGATCCACTGTGCATCAAAATATCTTCGAAACTCGACACGCCCAACACAACCGCTTCTGTGCAGACGCAACACGTCTCCGATGTCCCAAAGCTTTAACACACAAGAGTGCTCAATGAAGCTAAGCTGATCCTTAGTATTGATTGATTTCAAGTCCGTGTCAATTGTACTCTGCCGTACAATAGCCAACATTTTATTGAAACTTGCTTCCCTCGACCTGATCAACTCGCAGCGCACTGCGAATTCGCACGAATTTCAGAGGGTTCTCCTTAAACTCTGTGCGATTTTCCGGTGACTGAAAAAGGTACAGGCGTTCGTCGAAGAATGCTCCGAAACGAATACTGCCTGTCACAGCGCGCTGTGTCTCGGTCAGCACGACAGCGTCGCAACCTAAATCCTGTGGTGCATAAAGTGAAGGATTCTTCAGGAACACATCCCGATTTGCTGTTGATAAAAATACATACCTTACCCCGCGATAGTCCGACGTGAACTTCTCGTTCCCCGTAATCCACTCACGTTTGTCATGTAGTTGCACGGGGCAAAAGCCTTCCAATCCCATCAGCAATGGATCGGCCGCTGGTTCGCCGGCATCGGATGAAGCAATTGCAGCAGATCCTTGAGCAGCGTTTTCATTGACAGCGTCAGCGACGCCTGCCGCACCGATGGATGTGTTTAAATTCCCCGGAGTGGGGTCCATTGGCTTTGGCACCGACATTTTGTGGGCACGTTCGGAGACATCACGCAGAAGACTTAAGTACTGGATCTTTTGCATGTAGCCCACGTTCACCGTTTCGATAGTCCCGTCCGGGAACATCACGACGTCGCGTGGTACTGACGTCGCCTTACAGCGTGTCGCTAGTTCTGGCTCGCGTGTGATATCGACCTTAACCGCTGCTATCCCGTCTGTCAGGGCCTGCTGAACCTGTAAATCAGCGAACACTTCACGATCCATTCTCTGGCAAGGACCGCAGTACCAAGCATTGAAGTGAATGAGCACCGGTTGTGAACCAGACGCAGCAGAAGTGCGTGCTTGCTCGAATCCTGCGTGCCAGCCGTGCGTCTGAGCTTGTGAGATGGAAACATCAGCAGCAAATAAAATTGCCGTACAAATGAGTGAAAGACGCATGGCAGCGAACTCCTATTTCAACTTCCGGCCGTCAGCAGATTCGCATCAGAGGACGTTGGACGCAGACGTGATGCGCCCAGCCATGTGAGTTATCGGCCGCGAGAAAACACGAAACCGAAGCCAGTTGAATTCCACTGCAGATTTGACCGGAGCAATCGACCGAATAGTCAGGTCTGTCGGACGAGTCAACAGGGACGGATTATAACGCTTAGCAAAGCAACGTCGGGTAGCCGTAACGCAAGATCGTGCATGGCGTGCGGAAGAAAAAAAAAGTTGCTAAGTTTCAACATTGCCATCTCACATTCCCGTCCATTTTTGAAAAGAATGATACGCTTTGAATCCTTGTCTGAAGCGAGTTTCATTATTTTTCATAAAAACTTGAAGGAAAACTGACTTCTGTGACGATGTTGCAGACATACAACATTTAGTGTTGACAGATTCGCGGAGCCCACTATATTGCGGTTGTCGATGAATTCACCGGAGCATTGAGTTTGAGTCAACGCTACCGCAAACCGCTGGCAGAACAAGGTTTGAGTGACGTTAAGCTGAGTTTGTTGACATAGCCTCGATGCCGTTTATTCTGCGTCACATCTCGGTAAGGATGCCCCCCTCGACAGGAGGTCGATTACATGACAATTTCGTCGCTTGCGTATCTGGCTGCTACCCTCATTGCCCGCCAACTGACTCAATCTCATTTGCCTGATTGAGTTGCCTTAGTCAACCACTGTTATGAGCCGCTGCGCGCAAGTTCGAATTGGCATGATGTTGTTGTGTGACTGTTCTGAGTCAGCTTCGAACTGGTATTTTCGTGCTTTGAATTCGAGTGTCTTTTTGCTCGTCTCAGGGCGTGCGTTACGCGGCGTTGCCGCAATGAGTTGATTTTGTGTCGAGTTTTCATTGAGTTGAAGGTGCTGCGTATGAAGCGCAGTTTTCATCTGAAAAAATTAAGGGGAGTAGCGTCGAATGATTCGAGCAGTATCAGAATGGATAATTCGCAAACGAGATGGACGAACAGTTCCGTTTGAGCCAAGTTTGATCGGCAAAGCGATCAGCAATGCGTTTCGGGCAGAACAAAACCTCGCTGTCAACCAGCCGCTCGATGAAGACATTGAGCAGGAAGTCGCATCCATCACGGCCGAGGTGGTGTCTGAAGCGGCCAATGATGCTACGTCTGCGCGCGGAGTCGGTGTTGAGCATATCCAAGATCTCGTCGAAATGCAGATGATGAAGCGTGGGCACTACCGAGTGGCACGGCGGTATATCGTTTATCGTGCCGAACACGCCAAGATTCGTTCGTTGCTGCATCCGGAGACGATGGAAGGTTCTGATCTTTTAGCGCCGCCGAGGATGTTCGTCAAACTAGAAGACGGTGTTCGCGTGCCGTTCGATAGTTCGCGAATTCGGCGACGCATCGACGCCGCCTGTGTCGGCCTGCCGGAGTGTGACCCGAACGCATTAGTAGAAGAAGTGATGAAATCCGTCTTTGACGGGATATCAGTGGGAGAAATTTACCGCGCGATGATTCTGGCGGCCCGCTGCCGCATTGAATGTGATCCGGCATTCGATACCGTAGCCGCCCGGCTGCTGCGAATGGTGATCAGTAACGAGGCACTGGGGAGTTCCCCTGTAAATCATGCGGAATACAGCAAGCTATACCGCAACCAATTTGAGCACTACGTGATTGACGGTATTAATGAAGATCGGCTGACTCCAGACCTGCGAAATCTGGATTTGACCCGCATCGCAATGGCTCTGCGTCCTGAACGCGATGGATTGTTCAAATATCCGGGTCTCCAGGCAGTTTATGACCGTTATTTACTGCACATCGAAGGTCGTCGCATCGAGACTCCGCAGTACTTCTGGATGCGTGTGGCAATGGGTCTAGCGATGAAAGAAGACCAGCCTGAGACGCGAGCGATTGAGTTCTACAACATGCTGTCGACCATGCGGTTCACATCTGCGACGCCGACACTGTTCAACTCAGCAACAAATCATCCTCAGCTCAGTTCCTGCTACCTGTCGACCGTAAAAGACGACCTCGAACACATCTTCAAGTGTGTTGCTGACAACGCAAAGCTCAGCAAATGGGCCGGTGGACTTGGAAACGACTGGACCAGCATTCGCGCCACAAATTCGCACATCAAGGGCACGAATGGTCGTAGCCAAGGTGTGATCCCATTCTTGAAAGTTGTGAATGACACTGCGGTTGCTGTGAACCAAGGTGGCAAACGCAAGGGGGCCGTGTGTTCGTATCTTGAGACGTGGCACATGGATGTTGAGGAATTCTTGGACCTCCGCAAGAACACAGGTGACGATCGTCGTCGAACACACGACATGCATACGGCGAACTGGATTCCGGACTTGTTTATGAAACGCGTCGAAGAAGAACGCGAATGGACGCTGTTCAGCCCGGATGAAGTTCCTGATCTGCATGATCTGGTAGGGAAGAAGTTCGAAGACCGCTATCTTGAGTACGAGCGAATGGCGGAATCCGGCGAAATCCGGATGTCGAAAAAGCTGCCAGCGATTGAACTCTGGCGTAAAATGCTCACACGACTTTTCGAAACAGGGCATCCTTGGATCACATGGAAAGATCCCTCGAATATTCGATCGCCTCAAGATCATGTGGGTGTTGTGCACAGTAGCAATCTTTGTACGGAGATTCTCCTGAACACGTCGGCGACTGAAACTGCTGTCTGCAATTTGGGCTCAGTCAATATGCTGGCTCATATCACAGATGGTCAGCTTGACCTGCCGATGCTGGAAGAAACGGTCCGCACCGGAATGCGGATGTTGGATAACGTTGTTGATATCAACTTCTATCCAACCGATGAAGCGAAGACGTCAAACCAGAGGCATCGTCCAGTGGGCTTGGGTTTAATGGGATTCCAAGACGCTCTTGCAGCCATGCACATCAGCTATGCGAGCGTAGCAGCAGTGGACTTTGCCGACTACAGCATGGAAGCCATCTCCTACTTCGCAATTTTAGCGTCGTCTGAGCTAGCAGCTGAACGTGGCGTGTACAGTACCTATCGGGGATCTAAGTGGGATCGCGGGATGTTGCCGATCGACACCATGGATCTACTAGAGCAGGAACGCGGTTGTCGAATCGACGTCGATCGTACGGCCCGCATGGACTGGGCGGTTGTACGTGACTCCGTGGCAAAGCATGGCGTCCGCAACAGTAACTGTATGGCCATCGCCCCAACAGCAACAATCTCCACGATTGTGGGGGTTTCACAGTCGATTGAGCCAATGTACAAGCATCTGTTTGTGAAGAGCAATCTCTCAGGTGAGTTTACTCATCTGAACCCATCATTGGTCACGGAGTTAAAACAACGCGGTCTGTGGGATGCCGATATGCTTGAAGCATTGAAGTATTACGATGGCACGCTTGCTCAGGTTCCACGAATTCCTAGTGACATCAAGGCTCGGTTTCTGACCGCGTTTGAAGTGGAACCCAAATGGTTGATTGAATGTGCGGCACGCCGCCAAAAATGGATTGACATGGGCCAGTCACTCAACCTGTACATGTGTGAGCCGAGTGGACGCAAACTGCACGAAATGTACATGCTGGCTTGGCGTAAAGGTCTTAAAACAACCTATTATCTCCGCACCCTGGCAGCGACTCAGATTGAAAAATCGACAGTAGACATTAACAAGTTTGGTCTTCAGCCTCGCTGGGTCAAAAGTCGCAGTGCTTCCAGTGACATTCAGGTCGCACGCATGGATTCTGATCGGTCGCCGGAGCAGGGACGCACCGACATCCCGACGCCGCATGTCGTGCCGGTGACTGAGGTTTCGCAGTACAATGCCTGCAGCATAACGGACCCGGATTGCGAAGCGTGTCAGTAGGCTAAACGCCCCTTCAACCGCAATACCGCATGTGGTATTGCGGTTGCTAGTCGGCATCCTTTTGGGAGGGTATGAAAGCAACGCGTTGGCACACTAAATTGTGACGCCATCGTAACCTGATCCTCACACCCCACACTGTGACGATTGCGAATCCTAAAACAGGGATCTGTCTGCGTGCGACAGATTCTCTCGGAAAGACGATGCCCGAAACGGTACCGTGGAATCCAAGTGAGTATCTTCTCAAATGCATGGCGTCGAGTTCCCGTAAGTCGATTTAATATTTGAGATTTCAAATCTGAAATTTTTAACCTCAAATCTGAACTACCCTTTTTTGTTTTTTACTCTCACGGAATGAGGTCTCTATGACTACTGCTGTAATCGCCGATCAGAAATTGCTCATCGGCACCGAAGGTCGCGTCAAGGCGACTGAAAAACGCTTGATTAATAACGCCCAAGTGGACGTAAACCAGTTGATGCCCATCAAGTATCACTGGGCCTGGGAGCACTACAACAGTGGTTGCGCCAATCACTGGATGCCAACCGAAGTGCCGATGAATCAGGACGTCGAAATTTGGCGTTCAGATCGTTTGACTGATGACGAACGCTTGGTGATCAAGCGAAACCTAGGGTTTTTCTCAACAGCTGAATCACTGGTGGGGAACAATCTGGTCTTGGCAATCTTTAAACATGTGACAAACGCGGAGTGCCGCCAATACTTACTTCGTCAGGCGTTTGAAGAGGCCGTGCATTCGCATACGTTTCTGTACGTCGTTGAAAGTCTTGGTCTGAACGAAGGCGAGATCTTCAACATGTACCGGGAAATCCCGGCGATTGCGAAGAAAGATGCTTTCGAAATGGAACTCACTGCGGAAATCATGTCCGAAGGATTTTCGACAGACACGCTCGAGGGCCAGCAGATGTTCCTCAAAAACCTAATTGGCTTCTATGTCATTATGGAGGGCATTTTCTTTTACAGTGGCTTCGTGATGGTGCTTTCATTCCACCGTCGCAATCTGATGAAGGGGATCGGAGAACAGTTCCAGTACATTTTGCGGGACGAAACGGTCCATATGAATTTCGGCGTCGATCTGATCAATGGAATCAAGTCCGAAAATCCAGGCTTGTGGACGCCGCAGTTCCAGTCAGAAATGATCGATCGCATTCGTACGGCTGTCGAACTGGAAATCGACTACGCCGAAGGCTGCCTGCCACGCGGTGTGCTAGGTCTGAATGCGGAATCATTTCGGGACTATGTACAGCACATCGCTGACCGTCGCCTCGAACGCATTGGCCTCCCGACGCAGTATGGTTCTCCAAACCCATTCCCTTGGATGAGCGAGACGATTGACCTGTCTAAAGAGAAGAATTTCTTTGAAACCCGCGTTAACGAATATCAAAGTGCTGGTTCGTTGAACTGGGATTGATGAACCCAGCGCGTTTCTGAATTTCGAATTAAGAGCCCGGCTTTTGTAAAAAGCCGGGTTTTTTTGTGAGCACCCCGGGATCACCGTCGCAACTAGAGCTCTTCGAGCACAAGCCGGAGCTTAATAAGCTGCCCATGCAGGACTGTCCTGCCGCATTTCTGGAAGGCAAACGATTTGCCTTTATTAAGGGCGTTCCAAAGATTTTGGCGGGACAATTTTCGTTTCGTCAATATGGGGCAATCCGTCGCTCGGATCTTGGATCAATTATGAACTCGGCAGCTTCAACGAAAATTTGCCGGGGTTTGTCGTATTATTATCGGGAGGGAAAACGCCGGATGCGGGTAAGTTTCTGTGGGGTTCCGGCTTTCTTCCGTCCGTCTATCAGGGCGTGCAGTGCCGTACGACCGGCGATCCCGTCTTGGATCTCACGGACCCGGAAGGGATGGATCGGAACCTTCACCGGCGCATGTTGGACACGTTGGCAGAGATGCACGCTGCGGAATTCGAGCAGAGTGCTGACCCCGAAACACAGACTCGAATTTCGCAGTACGAACTTGCTTATCGCATGCAAATGTCAGTCCCTGAGGTGATGAATATCTCGCAAGAACCCCAGCATATCTTGGAGATGTACGGGGCGCAACCGGGAGACGTCTCACCGGCCGAAACGGCAGATGACCCGCGCGTCTTTTACAAGGGCCATGATCCGACTTTCCCCAACAATTGCCTCTTGGCTCGGCGTTTAATCGAAGCTGGCGTGCGTTTCGTCCAGTGATATGACGGGGGCTGGGATCACCACGGATCATCTTTAGGTGAGAGCCTTGATGAAACTTTGCCAACACGTCATGGGACTCGATCCACACCGTTTTAGTTATCTTTATCAGGGACTCAATAACCGCCTTATCGGTCCGACTGATGAAGGACGCGTGTTAACAGATGTCCTAGGCTAAGCATCAGAACTCCATGCCTGAATTTGATCTTGGGGGTGCCCGTTCGATTGACGAACGCCGCTGAACATCGTCTCATATCGATCCTCAGGCACCATCCACAGTTAACACCCGCCACAAAAAGGTCCGCACCATGTCCGATCGTTCCGTCAGTCGTCGCTCTGTCCTGCAATTTGCATCATCAGCTGCTGTCGCAAGTCTGCTGCCGTCTGAAATGCTGTTTGCCAGCGCGCTCAGTTCGCATGGATTGTCACTGGTTCCGGGTGATGCACGCCTTGGAGCACTCAAGGACTTGGACGGATATTTTCCATTTACGCCTTCGACATCGGTGGAAGCATGGAACGTCCGCAAAGAATTCTTGCTGCGGCAATTGAAGGTCGCCTGTGGTCTCTGGCCAATGCCCGAGCGGCCACCAATTGAAGCCACCGTACATGGTCGCGTCGAACGAGACGACTATACGGTTGATCGCGTCTACTTTGAAAGTAGTCCGGGGTTACTGGTCACAGGAAGTCTTTATCTCCCCAAAAATGCCGTCGGCAAGTTACCGACCATCCTGTGTCCGCATGGTCATTGGGCGAACGGTCGTTTTCATGATCACGGCGCTTCCATTAAGCATGAACTTGCGTCCGGGGGCGAACAATTTGAAATTTCAGGACGACATCCCTTGCAGGCACGCTGCG
The DNA here is from genome assembly GCA_003670925.1 of Planctomycetota bacterium. GTDB lineage: Bacteria > Planctomycetota > Planctomycetia > Planctomycetales > Planctomycetaceae > SXXK01. The sequence goes on from QWQG01000203.1 coordinate 26,348, forward strand.
TGCAGTTGGCACGGATGGGGTGTATGGTCTTTTTGTATGACATGCTTGGGTACGCCGATGGTAGTTCGTTTACACAACCGTTGGCGCACGGCTTTGCCAAGCAACGGCCCGCATTGAGTTCACCTGAAACTTGGGGACTGTTTAGTGCGCAGTCGGAACTGAGATCATGGAATGCCTTGGGGTTGCAGACGTGGAACTCGATCCGCACTGTGGACTGGCTAACCTCGCGTGCAGACTGTGATGCAAATCGAATTGGGGTAACTGGCGCTAGCGGAGGCGGCACGCAAACATTCATTTTGGCCGCACTGGACGAACGCATCACGGCAGCATTTCCGGCCGTGATGGTCTCCACTGCGATGCAGGGTGGATGCACATGCGAAAATGCGTCCTACCTTCGCGTCAACACGGGTAACATTGAAATGGCCGCGTTGATTGCGCCGCGGCCAGTTGCCATGAGCGGAGCGGATGACTGGACGGTCGAGATCGAAACAAAAGGCCTGCCTCAACTTAAACAACACTATGCAATGCTGGGCGTTCCCGAAAACGTGGATGCGAAATACTTTAAGTTCCCGCACAACTACAATCAGCATAGCCGCATGATGATGTACAATTTTTTTAATCGAACACTGAGTCTCGGCATCAACGAAATTGTGGAACGTGACTTCATGCCGCTGGCTGTCGCGGATGCCACCGTGTTCGATGCAGAACATCCGGCTCCTGTGAAGACAGAAGCGGCTGAAGTTGCCTTATTGCATGCGTTGGATGCCGCCCAACAGAAACAGATTGCAGCGTTGACACCGCAGGATGCCGGCAGTCTGAAAGAATTCCGAAAGGTTATTGGTGGTGCCCTTGAAGCCATGATCGGCCGCGGACTTCCGCCTGCAGAATCAACACACTTTGAAAAGCCTGATGAGTCTGCACGAAACGGATTCCTCGAATTCAAAGGCGTGCTGAGTTTAAAATCTCAGGGAGAAGAGTTGCCAGCGGTGTTCCTGCTGCCCCAGAACTGGAATAAACAAGTGGTGCTGTGGTTCGATCTGGCCGGAAAAAACCGGCTCTTTGCAGCCGATGGGCAGCCCAATCTGCAGACTTCCAGACTACTCAAGGCCGGTTTTGCGATCGGGAGTGCCGATTTGTACCTGACCGGCGATTTTACCGACAACCATGAACCCGTAGCTCAGATGCCAGTGGTGAAGAACCCGCGAGAATTTGCGGGATTCACCTTGGGTTACAATCACCCATTGTTTGCGCAACGCGTCCACGATGTCCTGACATGCCTTTCGTCGGCTAAGTACCACGAACAAAAACCAGCAAAGGTACACCTCGTGGGCGTGAACGGAGCTGGCGTGATTGTGGCTGCCGCTTGTGCTGTAGCTGGCAATGCGGTCAGTTCGATCGCGGTCGATACGGTCGGTTTCCGTTTCGAATCGATCACGGAGATCCGGGATGTCAATCTGCTGCCAGGAGCCGTGAAGTACGGCGACGTGCCAGCGATTCTCGCTCTGTGTTCGCCGACAAAAATCGCAGTCGCGGGCGAGACTGCGAGTTCCGTTGGCCTGATGAAATCCGCTTACACTGCAACTGGCGCAATGAACGACTTTCTGCCAACAAGCGACGATGATTCGGCGATTGTGGATTGGCTGCTCAAGCAGGCGTAATTGAGCGAAATATGTCTCGTTCTGAAGTACCTGTCCGCTGCTTACTATTTGCAGGGCTCTGCAGGATGAAGTAAGACCCCCCTGACAAAACTGGTGGCTGGATTCGCAAGAATTCAGAAATGGGGGCCTGAATTCTTGCGAATCCAGCTACGGAGTGCGGTTTTGTGAGGGGTTTTGAATCGGTCCCCAAAGCAAGAGGCGGTGAAAATGGCTGCTACCATTTTACATATCGATGGTGGATTTGAAGTTCGGGAAGGACTGCCACGCCCAAACTGGCAGACTATCTTTGATTGGGCTCAAACAAGCGGAGGCAGTGTTGAACCGCACGAAAGAAGATCCTCGGGTTGCTTGGAGAGATGGCGTGCAACGAGGGTTATGGAAAACACGTTGTCCTGCTGTTGCATGATGCTGAAACGTACTTCGACTATATCTCGGATGCATATCCGGAAGAAGGCGAATTCGGCGGAAGCATCAGCATGTTCATTCCCGACTACTACGCTCATATCGTCGTACTCGCCGAGATGAATTCTCCGATAGAATCGACGATCGCTCACGAACTTTTGCATTGTCTACTGCGACATCTTGATCTGCCGCTGTGGCTCAACGAGGGCGTCACACAGCTTGCGGAACAGGAAGTCGCAGGAGGAGTTCGTCTCGGAATGACGAAAGAACTCGCGACAAAGCATCGGCGTTGGTGGAACTGTGACACCATCCAGGAATTCTGGAACGGGGCGGCATTCTCGGCCCCGGATGATCGGCAAGAACTGAGTTACAGTCTTGCGGAGACACTCACGAGTCGTCTGATGCAACAGTTTCCGGATTCATGCACCGAGTTCGTGAAAACAGCAACTGCCACCGATGCTGGAGAATCCGCACTTTGGAATACGTGTCGCACGAGTTTGAGTCAGCGTGTATCGGAATGCTTCGGTAATCAGGACTGGTCACCGCGTCCTGAGAAATGGCCAGAGCAAGATGAGAAAACGTGAGTGCATAGCACTGGTGAGCGGCATGCGTCAGCTTGCCGGTACGTTGCGGTTCATCGCGAATCGAGTTGGCACACAGAAGAATCGCAGTTGTACCGGCGGGCTGACGCCAAATGGCACGTGTTTTAGATCGAAAGCCGTCGAGTGTCGCCTTTTGCTCTGCAAAAGCGGCGTTTCTTTCGCGGAGCGAAAGACGACAATTACCCCTTCAGCACCTTGCTGATCGTTTCTTTCAGTACGTTGCTGCTTTGCACGAGAGCTGTCTTTTCTTTGGACCACAGCTCGACTTCGATGTGACTCTTCACGCCGTTGCGGCCGATGACGGTCGGAATCGACAGGCAGACGTCGCGGATTCCGTAGGCTCCGTTCATCAGGGAACTCACAGGATGAATGCGTTGATCGTCCAGCGCGATGCTGTGGACGACATCGGCAATCGAAACGCCAACCGCGAATCCAGCGCCGCCTTTTTTCTTGATCACTTCTGCGCCACTCCCACGCGTCTTCGATTCGATTTCGGCAATCAGACTGGCCGTAACGCCGGGATATTTGTCGAGCGGCAGATTGGCGATTTGAGCCATCGACCAGATCGGCACCATGCTGTCGCCGTGTTCACCGAAGATTGTCACGTTCACCTGAGTCGCCGGGACGTTCAATCGCTGCGCCAGCAAACTGCGGAGACGCGTGGTATCCAGAACCGTGCCGAGCCCGATCACCTGCGTCGCGGGCAGACCAAGTTCTTTCACAGCCAGATACGTCAGCACGTCGACCGGATTGGAGACCACAAAGACAATCGCGTCTTTCTTGTACCCGTGCTTCTTGAGGTCCGCCAAGATCCCCCGGAATAAGGTCACGTTGCGGTTGATCAGGTCGAGTCGACTTTCATCTGGCTTGCGTCGCAGACCAGCGGTGATCACGATCACATCGCTGTCTTTGCAGGCTTCCGTCCCGCCCGCCGTGATCCGCTGAGGCGCCATCAGTGACGCACCATGCAGTAGGTCCAGAGCCTGACCTTCACACAGTTCCTGATTGACGTCCACAAGTGCAATCTCGCTGACGATCTTCCCGGCTTGTAGTGCAAACCCGGCACAGGAACCCACCAATCCACCACCACCGATAATGCTGACTTTCATTGCGTCTATCCAACTTCTTTGTAATTTAAGATTTCAAATTTGAGATCTCAGACTCTGAAATTCGGCATTATGCCGACTTTGATTCAATCATTTTCTTCCATGGTGCAGGAACACCCTGCCACGCGTCCTGGTATGTCGATTCCAGCGGAACCGAGATATAACGTTCTTCGTTCAGAAACAATGGCATGTCCGGAAGAGTCTGCTCACGAGAAACCAACTCAACAAATCCACTCAGAATATCTCCGGCCTCTGCACATCGAACGGAGAACAGCGTCAACGGCTCGGCATCGGTCGCACTCGGAACCTCAGCCTGATCCGTAATCGAGAGCGCCAGTGGTAACCCGTGCGGATCGACAGGTCCCGGAGGAAGGACATCGACCAGCAACAAATGAACTCCTTCATCAAGCAATAAATTCACCTTCTTACGAAGGCTTTCCAACGCGCGGTTATTGTTTTTGTTGCCGGGGGAAATGATCTCGATGACTGCGATGAGTCGATGGCTGCTGACATGTCTCAATGCAACATGATCAGCCTTACCTGCGTAGTGGCGTCGATCCGCTTCAAACTGGTATCTGACTTTTGGAGGATGGTCGGCAAGGGCAACGCCACCTGACAGATAATCCGGCAATCGCTCACCTTGTCCGTGTTCGTCAACCGGCTGCCAGGCATCGAGTGTCACAACATCCGCGTTCGGCCCCCCGACGACTTGCTCTGCGGCTGCGTAGTAGCCGTCTGGAAGCAACCCTGCGTTGAGCGTTCGGGAGATCGCTACAACCCACGTCTGATGAAAATGGTGAAACGCTCCATCGAAGATCTTTGTCCAGTCATGCACCGACATTTCATTCTCCTTCAATCGAGGGAGTGCTTATCATAACAAGATTGCCGCATGTGGGTGATGCCTGCTGGGAATCGGATGTCCGTCGGTGCTGCCTTCATGCCTTTCCTAAAGCCGCTAGAACCTGACTCGTAATCAGCTTCACCAAGTCTTCGTTGACAGTCGGCAGCTTCGTGTCACACGCTTCGCCGCAGGGCTTTTGCAGGATGCCGGGATATTCAGGAGCCTTGTCGAATGCGCGTTGAACGGGGATGTTTTCCTTGTAGCCTTCACGGAATGCACTGTTGCCGCAGAGGTCACAGTCTTCGTTGTGGAAGCGAGGATCGTCAAAGCCCCATTTCTTTTTCAGGTCGAGTAGTTCGCGGCTCTTCTGTTCGTTGAGGTATTGGGGCTGACCGAGTTGCTTGGCCAGCAGAAGAATGCGACAGTAAGCGTCAAGGATTTCAGTCTTCCAGTACGCATCCACCAGATCCTTGCCAAATGAAACCGTGCCGTGATTCCTGAGGATGATCGTATTGGTGGCTTTCAGAAACGGAACGACCGTCTGGGCAAATCGATCATCTCCGGGAGTCTCATAAGGCGCGATTGGAACTTCGCCCATGAACACTTCCACTTCAGGCAGAATGCACTGAGGAATCGGCTCGCCGGCGACGGCAAATGCGGTCGCATGCGGCGGATGGCAGTGCACGACGGCCTTCACGTCTGGACGATGTTTCATGATAGCCAAGTGTAGCAGGACTTCGCTTGTGCGTTTGCGAACTCCGGCGATCTGCTTGCCTTCCATATCGACGGCACAGATATCTTCCGGTTTCATGAAGCCTTTGCAGATCATGGTTGGAGTGCAAAGCACTTCGTTCTCGCCGACTCGAATGCTGATATTGCCATCATTGGCAGCGGCGAATCCCTTGTTGTACACACGTCGGCCAATTTCGCAGATCTCTTCTTTGAGTCCTCGATCATTGATGCCGCTGTTCCATTTATTTGACATGGTGCTTACTTCGTAAAAAAAGTTTTCAGTTTTCAGTTTTCAGTTTTCAGCGAGTCGCAGTTCCTGTGTTTTCTGAACAGGGAAAACTGACTACTGAAAACTCGACATTATTCAACACTCACCGTATCCAAAATCGCGGCGTTGTACGCATCGATTGGTTTTGAGTTAGGATAAAAAGGAGTCGATGCATCGGCACTTTCCGTCACCGCCATCAGACTCCCAATTCCTGCTCCCATGTCATCGTAAACAACCACCGGCTCCGTCCGCCCTGATTCATCGCCATTCAATCCCGCATGCATCAAGGGAACCGCCAGTTTCCAGCTTGCGCCTGTGAGTGTTGGATCCCAATGTGACAACGTGACCAATCCGATACATTCCATGATTCTCATTAATTGCTCCCAGCCGGTATCTCTCTCCAATGCTCCGGAATCCTAGACGAAGCCGCAAGTGACCGCAGGAGTCGCAGAATGTCTCCGAAAGACCATCCTGAGGAATCGAGACAAACAACATGAGGACTCATCATCTTGCTCAGCATTACAAGATTTGTCGCACGCGTAATGACCGCTGCCCGGATGGCAGGATTTCGATTCAACAGGCACGCGACAATCGACGGTTCACCGCCACAACAGGCAACGATCCCCATGGTGGTATGTTGTGCAGCCACACTTGCCGCATCAAATTCTGTTGACGCCGTCAAGGCTTTCCATCCGGCCGCGGCAGCCGCGGATGCGATCGGATGAGCTCCGATTGCTACAAACGTCCCACTCAGCGAGATGGAACTTGCACCACTGACGTCACTCGTTAAGCGAACGCCGTGCTTTCGAATGTAATCGCGTCCGGACGGGGTAATCACCGTTCCCGGCTGCAGTGAAATCGCCTGCCCGGCAGCATTTGCCGAGACTAAGACCTTTTCACTCAGGACGCGACTCCCGATCCTGATTGTCTGTTCTGAACGCGGTTTTGTGACGATCGGTTCCGCCAACGCAGCAGGCGCGTTCGACGTTGTCCGGGATTGCATTTCCCGCATCACGTTCTGCACGATCTGATCGATAAATTCTGCGTTGATGGCCATTGTTTAGTTTTCAGTTTTTAGTCGGCAGTTATGAGTTGTCAGTTGGGGGTGTGTTGTTGAATCCTGAAAACTGCCGGCTGACAACTATTTCCTGCGCTTCTTCATTGGTTCCGGTTGTTCATCTAGAATTCCCTGCACCGAAAATCGGATTGGTGAATCTTGGTGGCCGGTGACCTGCTGGATGTACTTAGTATCGCTCGTAAAAAAAACGTGATCACCTTGGCGAGCCCCCAGAGGGTCAATTGCCAACTGAGGAAACTCATCCGGCTCGTTGTTGATGTCCAGCGGTTGCAACACCACCAACTTCCATCCGTTTAAAGACGGATGCTTAAGTGTTGCTGTGGCATGACCGATGACTCGTGCTGTTTGCATGGGTAGTGTTTTCTGCGAGTTCCCCCTCTCCCTTTTTCAAGGGGAGAAGGTCAGGCCGCGAGGGCAAGCCCCCTTATCCTGCCTATCGACCACCTGCTCCCCCGCTTCTGGGGGCGAAGGGACCGGGTGTCAAATAATCCTCAAATCATTCACCGTCACACAGCGGCGTTGACGAGTAAACGTCATCGGGCTCGTCACGCCCTCTCCCGTTGGAGTCGCAATACTGAACGACAAATAACCTTCTCCACCCAAGCCAAGTCCTGCCATGCACGGACCGTTCTGAATGAAGAGTGTTGTATTCATGACACGGCCCATCTTTGTGATCGTGTGAATGTCGCGCGAATGAATGATCGCGGTGTGACCAAAGCCGTGCTCATATTTCTTCGCCAGGGCAATCGCATGATCGCTGCAGTTGGCTCTTACGAAAGGAATGAACGGCATCATCTGTTCTTCGGTCACAAACGGATTAAATTCATCAGTTTCGCCATACAAAATCAGGGTGCTTGACGGAACGTTCACCCCAATCTGGGCCGCTAGCCATGCTGCATCTTTGCCGATATAGCTCCGGTTCAGGACATGATGTCCGCCCGGTTCCTTTGGAGCACCAAACGCTTTGGCTGTAAACGCGGCAACTTGCGCTGCGTTGAGTCGGAAACCACCGTGATTCGAAACGGCCGTCATCAGCTGGTCGAAGATTTCTTTGACCGCAAAGATTTCTTTTTCGCTAATGCACAGCAAACTGTTGTCAAAGGCTGCTCCGGCAACAATAGACTTAGCCGCGTTGTCGATATCAGCCGTGGCATCAACGACGACTGGGGGATTCCCCGGTCCAGCCACGATGGCGCGCTTAGGGCTCTGCAAAGCTGCGCGTGCCACCGCTGGTCCGCCGGTCACGACCAAAAGTTTGACGCCACGATGATCAAACACGGCCTGAGCCGACTCAATCGTGGGCGTACCAATAATTGTGACCAAGTTTTCGAGCCCGGTCGCGGCAAAAATAGCTTTGTTAAAACGTCGCACACCTTCGCTGGCGATCTTGGCTCCACTGGGATGGGGGTTGCAGACGATTGTGTTTCCAGCAGCCACCATGTTGACAAAATTGCCGGCCAGTGTTGGCAGCGAATGCGTCACGGGAGTGATTGCCCCAATCACCCCGAACGGAGCATATTCAGTGATCATCAGCCCCTGTGATCCACTGACTGCATCTGTCCGCAAGAACTCAACACCAGGCACACCCTTGATCGCCTTTAGTTTGCCAATCTTGTGTTCGAGCCGGCCGATCTTCGTTTCTTCGAACTCTAATCGCCCCAGTTCTTCAGCCTGCTCGTCGCAGATCTGCTTGACGATGTTGATGGCTGTCTTACGATCTTCGAGAGAAGCGCGACTGAGTTTTTCAAAACCCATTTGCGCGGCCTCAACGGCGTCATCCACCGTGTTAAACACGCCCCATCGAGTATCAGGACTAGGACCCGCTGAGCCATTGACTTTCGCTCCTGCGCCGTTCCGGGTAGTCAGTTGCGTCAAAACTTCCTGCACGATAGTCCGAATCGTCTGTTCGTTTGCTGTTGCCTGCACGATTTTGCATCTCTCTGTTTCGCGACGACTCCATGTCGCAAGCTGTTACCTCCCCGATCCGTCGGCAGGTCTTTGTAATTTTGGAGGATAGGACAACCGCATCGCTGTCCTACCATTTCTTGCTTCATCCGCGTAAGACGAACACCCTGCCGTGTACCTTCGAGATCTATTCACTCGCCTTGAAAACGGCCTTCTGCTTAATCTGCACCGTGTCCACAATCCCAATAATGGCAGCATCGATGGGAAGTTCTTTTGTCCCCGGTGTGAACCGCGCACTAGAGCCCTGCACACAAAGCACGACTTGGCCTTCACCGGCTCCGACTGTGTCTACCACCACAAATGAGCGGCCGGTAGGTTTCAAACTTTTCTGATCCTTTTCATCGACCCGCAACGGTTCCACCAACAATAATTTTTGGCCGACAAGCGACTCAACTTTCTGGGTTGCCACGAGGCTGCCGATAATGCGTGCCAGAAACATAAGGAGCCCCTTGGTCGTTTTCCGTTTTCAGTTGTCAGTTGCCAGTGAAACGCAGTTCAGGCTGACAAATATCGACCGACCACTGAAAACTCTTTTCTGAAAACTGAACACTGTAAACTAAAACCTAACGTCCCAACGCTTCTGCCGTCTGGCGTGCGACCACGAGTTCTTCATTGGTGGCCACAGTCCAGACTTGGACACGACTTGACTCTTTGCTCAGGCAAGCTTCACCCTTCATTCCTGAGTTCTTCAACTCACACAACTCGACGCCTGCCCACTCCATATGGCGGCAAACATGGGCTCGAATACGTTCGCTGTTTTCACCAATGCCGCCCGTGAACACGATGACATCGGCACCGCCCAAAAGAGCCATGTACGATCCAACGTAGGCTCGAATCGACGCCTCAAACAGCTTCAAAGCTTTCTCGGCACGAACATGGCCTTTGGCCGAGGCCTCCTCCAAGTCGCGGCAATCACCACTGAGTCCGCTAATTCCCAGCAGACCACCCTTCGAAGACATCTCGGTCAAAACCTGTTCAAACGTCAGTCCTGTGCGTTTCATAATCACCGGAATCGCATAAGCATCAAAATCGCCGACGCGATTGTTATTCGGCAGGCCTCCCTGAGGACTCATACCCATCGATGCGGCAAAACTTTCACCGTTTCGAATTGCACAGATCGACGCACTTCCCCCAAGATGACAGCTGATGACTTTGAGATCATTTCGCCCGAGTATCTGCGCAATGCGTCCCGCGATAAAGCGATGACTGGCACCGTGAAATCCCCAACGACGAATCTCAAAGTCCGTGTACCATTCGTAAGGAACCGCGTAGGCTCGATGTTCGAACGGAATCGTTTCGTGAAAGCCTGTTTCCAGAGCGGCCACCAGAGGAATCTGCGGAAACGCCTGCTGCAGTTGTCGCATGGCCCGCACGTACGGCGGATTGTGAGCTGGAGCAATATCCGACAGAGCTTCCATCTTCTGCAGCAATGTTTCATCGACGATCCGAACGCCGCTGAGATTTCCTGCAAAGACCGCTTTGAACCCAATGCCACCGACTTCATCCACCGATTTCAGACAGCCATGTTCGGCATTCGTCAGTTGCTCAAGGCAGATGCCGACAGCCGCCGCATGATTGGGCACGGACTGCTGCGTCTCTGCTTTGTAACTTCCGATCTGCACGGAACAACTGCTTAGAGCACCTGCCTGTCCGATCCGATCGATCCCACCTTTTGCCAGCTGGGTTTCGTTCGTGAGGTCAAACAGTCGGTACTTGAAACTGGTAGATCCAAGATTGGCGACAAGAACTTTCATGAGACTTTCGTCGTTCTTCCGTAGGGTGGCACCAACCGCATGCCGGCCCACCGGCATTCATTGAACGTCCTGCAACTCAGTGGGCCCTCGCGACTGATCAGCCGCTCGTCCCACCCAGCAACGTCTACAACACGGATTCTAGTAAAGACGCTTCTGGTCGTGGAATCAGGTGCGCACAGACCAGTTCGCCAGACTGTGAAGCCGCAGCGGCCCCAGCATCAACAGCAGCGCGGACGGATCCGACGTCGCCTTTAATGATCGTCGTGATATAGGCAGCGCCGATGTTGAGCTGCTTCACCAACGTGACGTTTGCTGCTTTCAGCATGGCGTCTGATGCCTGGACAGCGGCAACCAGACCCTTGGTTTCAATCATTCCAATAGCTTCGTTCATTGGTCGTTGTTCCGAAAATAGTTCAAGTTGAATCGGGTTCATGGGATTCGAAATTTCAAAAACTTCAAATTTCAAATCTCAACAGAGGAATGCAGATCACGTCTACTTCTTCGCTGGACCTGCTGCCTTGGGCTTTGGCAGGAAGGCAGACAGCTCTTCGTGCGGACGAGGAATGACTTCCACGCTGACGACCTGTCCAAGTTTTGATGCGGCAGCGGCACCAGCTTCAACAGCTGCTTTCACCGCACCAACATCACCGGACACGAATGCCGTGACAAATCCACTGCCGATTTTGTCCCATGCGACCAACTGCACATTCGCAGCTTTCAGCATTGCATCGATAGCTTCGAGCATGCACACGAAGCCTTTAGTTTCGATCATTCCCAATGCTTCAGTTGACTTTGCCATATCAAATTTACTCCAGCCTTTGCACGCTTCCATCCTGAAACGCGATCGGCAACAAAGGAATGCCACTCTCCGAGTGACGCAGTTTTCAGATTTCAGTTTTCAGAGTGTGACTTGCGATTGCTGAACACTAAAAACTGAAGACTGAAAACTATTAATGTTTACAATGACAGGGTTCCGGACTCACTAATTCCACTTTTGTGGCGTTTTCAAGGTTGCAGGCGTTGCCTTCGTCGGTGTCCAAATGGACCTCCAGTTTGATTCCCGTGGCGGCGCGGACCGCGAGGTCTTCAAGTACAGTCGTGCATCCCGGTGATTCAATTCGCAGATGGATGTGATCACCGTTCGCCACACCGTAGTACGCTAAGTCATCCGGCCCCATATGAACGTGCCGCATGGCTCGAATCACCCCGTGCTTCAGGTCGACGACCCCATGGGGCCCCATCAGCACACACCCGGGAGTCCCCTTCACGTTGCCACTCACGCGCACAGGCAGGTCGATCCCAAGCGAAATCCCGTCCGTAAACGCCAGTTCGACCTGTGAATCTTCGCGACACGGACCAAGAACTCGCACGTTCGGCAACATCCGGCGACGCGGGCCGACAACTGCGACGGTTTCCTTCGCGGCAAAGTACCCGTCCTGATAGAGATCCTTTTCCGGCGTGAGCGTCGCTCCAACCCCAAACAACACCTCGACGTGCGCCTGAGTCAAATGCACATGACGGGCCGAAATATTGACGACTAATGGATTCCGCTTCCCGGCCGCAGACACCACAGCCTGCCCGCTTGCCGTCGATGCCAACGCGGAACGCAACACCGGGATCTCGACGCTAGGGTTTTGCACCACGGCACTCCCCGATCGCGATCCAAGGTGCCGATTGAGCACATCCCGAACGACTTGTTCCACGTCCGCAGGATTCAAGGTTACTGCCCCCACAAATCGCTCCAAACTTCATCGCACGCGAACGGCATGCGCCACTGTTTCAACAACCTCCATGCGAACATTGGCAGACTCCATTACAGCCCGCCATTCATCGGACACTCCATCGTCCGTCACAATTTCATGCACATCAGTCAGCGGACACAACATCGCTAATGCGCGCTGCCCAAACTTGCTGCTGTCCGCCACTAAAGTCACCCGATCCGCAGTTCGAATCATCTGTCGTTCTGTATCGACCAACAACGCGTTACTATTGAAAAGACCTTCGGCTGTTATCCCACCCGTACTCATTACTAACCGGCCAGCGTGCATTTTCCGCAAAGCCTCCACTGCCTGCTCACCCAGAGCCACTCCTGTCTTCGGATACACATAACCGCCAATAAAAATCAGCTCGATCTCAGGGCGATTCATCAACAACGATGCGATCGGTAAAGAATTTGTCAGAATCTGCAACGACTTGCCCGTCAAATAACGCGCAACCTCTAACGTCGTTGTCCCGCCATCTAATAACACCGTCTCACCCGAACAAATTAAATCCGCCGTCCGCCGAGCAATTTGCTGCTTCTCATCTGAGGCACGGCTCTTCCGGGCGTCAAAATCAGAAAGCGAATCCCCCACAAACGAAGCACCTCCACGCGTCCGCTGAATCTGACCAATCGCGTCAAGATACTCCAAATCCCGCCGAATTGTTGACTCACTTGCGTCAACTTCAGCCACCAGCCTTTGAAGAGACACAAAGCCTGATTCTTCAGTGATTTTCAGGATTATTGAACGACGTTCATCCACGATCATTGTGTTTTTGCCCCTGGGAAGCGGCTTATGCCATGTATTTATGACACATTCTGAATGATAACACAACTATTTCAGTCATATTAATGAAAGAATTTGGAAGATTTGTTTCCAAAGCGGGCATGTTCTGTATTCGACGTTTCTTCGTGAGACACTCGTGCTCCATTCGGGCTGACTGCAGAGATCACAACAGCAATGTGGGTCCTGCCCGCACGACCTGCACAGTTAAAAGATGTCAATCCCGAGTTATTACACGAGGTGGTCAGCGGCTATCATTTCGACTTTTATCTCGCATATTTCCCGCGAATTTGCTCTGACGGCAAGGCTGGAGAGGAGATTCGGCGTATGCAACGTTGAACAGGGGGGAATCATGTTGAAAAATGCGAAAGTGACGCCAAGTCGCAGGTGGCGGCGGCGTGTGGATTGGCTTGGAGGGTTTTTAGTTGCGTCGTCGGTCCTCACGTTAGCATCGCGGCACTGGTGGATTGCAGATGTGATCGCGAATCTCCGAGTGCAGTTGCTGATCGGTCTGTTGGGGACAAGCGTATTATGTCTGATCTTGTCGCGCCGGAAAATGATGCTGGTTGTTTTATCCTTGACGCTGTGGCAGGCGATGGCGCTCCGCTCGGCATTTCAGCCTAGCGACACCCAGATGGATCAGGCTGGTCTGGCCGTTGATGTTGCCACCGCGGCACAGGGCGAGCAGCGGCTGCGTGTCTATCTGGCAAATGTGTTAACACGAAACCAGCACCACGATCAGATCATCGCGCAAATTCGTGCTGAAAATCCGGACGTCATTGCGATTCTTGAGCTCAGTTCAACACTGGAAAGTTTGTTGCATCGCGAATTTTCTTCTACATACAAGTACGCTATTTCAGAATCTCAGAACGATGGGAATTTTGGCATCGGCCTGTGGTCTCGTTATCCTCTGTCGGACGCGTGTGTGTTTCATTTAAATGTACCGATCCTGCCATCGATCGAAACAGATATTCAGATGCCTTGGGGCATGATCCGTGTGATGGCAACACATCCGCTGCCGCCGATTGGAGCGAGGAATTTCGCTCATCGAAACCAGCATCTGGCGTTACTTGCGCAACGGATCCAAAAGCACTTTCAGGTTGAGGCTTCCTCCTCGCAGATCTTACTTGGCGATCTGAATTTGACTCCGTGGTCACCGTTATTCGGAGACTTTCTGGCTTCGACCGGACTTCAAAATGCTGCAGCGGGACGAGGCCTTCAACCGACATGGTATCGGTGGCCCGGATTTCCCTTTGGCCTCCTGCTCGATCACGGCCTGCACAGCGGGAACCTGCACTGTGATCAGCGGACCATCCTTACCGCGAATGGATCAGATCACCGAGCGATCGTGTTCGATTTTTTGCCCTTGGAACCGCGTGGAGTTCCAGCACCGCAGGAGTCTGCCCAAGGCGGTGGTGCTGTTCATGAAATGGGATCTGCGAAGAAATCGCCGCGTGCCAGTCTGTGAAGATGCCGACGCGGACTGTGGCCTTCTTGCCCTCCGTGGTCATCCAAAAATCAAATTTAGTACCAGTCTGCAGGGCGGCGGTGGGCAGTTGTTTCCTGTCCACAGCACGAAGCATCGCGCGACTTGGGTTCGAACTGTGTGACGCGAAACGCTCCTGCGTCTCAACCACGCGGGTGGCATTGTTTATGAACAGCCTTGAGTCGACTGTGCTCAACGTGCGTATAGATCTGCGTAGTGCGGATACTGGAGTGCCCCAGCATTTCCTGCAAAGCTCGGATGTCGGCACCGCCTGCCAGTAAATGCGTGGCAAAACTGTGCCGTAACGTATGCGGGCCAACTTCCTGCGGGCATCCTATCCGGGCGGCGTAACGCTGGACCAAGGCCCAGATGGACTCACGATTCATGATCCGCCCGCTCCGCGTCAGAAACAGATTCCCGCTGTCGGATCCGGCCACCACCACGAGATCCGGGCGTTCTTGGTCTAGGTATTTTTGAATTGCATCTGTAGCCACAGGATTCAAGGACACGAGGCGTTGTTTGTTGCCTTTGCCTGTGCAGCGGCAATAGCTTTCATCCAACTGCACATCTTGCTGCTTCAAACCAACGACTTCTGAAACACGGCAGCCAGTGGCATACATCACGGCCAGTAACGCGCGGTCGCGAAGATAGTAGCGATCGATGGGACCGATCGGAGCAACCAGCAACGCATCCACCATCTCCGGGCTGAGCACCTTAGGCAGGCGTTCCCAGAGTTTTGGTGAACTGACAAGGTCAACCGTACTTTCCGCGACGACACCTTCCAGCATCAGAAAACGAAAAAACATGCGCACGGCCACAAGATTACGTCCGACGCTGCTGGCTGCAAGTCCTAGATTCTGCAAGTAATCCAAGAAGGAGGTGATCGTCGGGACGCCAATGTCGTGAATTCCAACTTTGCCATTGTCCCGATTCCAAGCGAAAAATCGTGCCAGATCGCGACCATATGCGGACAACGTATTTTTCGCCATCCCGCATTCAGCATCGAGATACGTAATAAATCCGGGTAGCCAGCTTGCAGGATCTCGAAAGGTTGAGACTGCAAACGCACGACCTTCGGGAGGACGTTTGCGGCGCGTCATAAATGCGTTCTGAAAAAAAAGGGGGTCATCACGCAGAGCACGCAGGTCAACAGCTGAATAACAATTGGAAACCGTGCGAGACCCGTATTGTTACAAGACATCGCCTGAGAAAACTAGAGTTCTTGCCAGACCTCAGATGACATCGTCATTTTGCTCTTGAAGGTTTTGCTCTTTTGGTTCTTTCACAACTGCCGGCATTGTAGGGGAAATACGGGATTGCCACTTGCCGTCAAGATCTTGCTGAAAGACACAGGGACCTTCAGTTTGGCTCCTGATCAGCGTCGCAGTCAGATGACAACCATTGCAGCCCTGTTCCCAACGCCGGGAAAGCACTGCCGTGTTCGTCTCACGAGATGGAACGCATGCCCGCCATGCGAAAGCAGTTTGCGATAGGTTGCAGAGAGAATTCTGTTTTGTCATAGTCTCGCCGCCTCCGTGGGAGCGACTGTTGGAATCGTGATTACATGCCAGTAATCACTGCGACGGTTTTCGTTACAGTTGCCGTCAGGATGGGTGCGCTGTTCGTGCCTGCTAAAATCTGACACGGAATGTTAGACCTGATTTTCGGGTGTGTGATCCATGATGTTCGCCGCTCAATCCATCGCCGATTTTTTCCAAGGATTCGGTGGATGGCAGTATGTGATTGCTGCCGTGATTCATGCGGTGCTGCTCGTTCACGTCTTTGCAGTTTCTCCGTTCGCGTTTATCTGGCTGGAGCGGAAAGTTTCGGGACGAATTCAGGACCGTCTTGGTCCGACTCGCGTCGGAGGACTCTTTGGTTGGCTCCAGTCTTTGGCAGACGGAATTAAACTCGTTCAAAAAGAAGATCTCTGCCCCACGGCAGCAGATTCGATGTTGTTCCGGTCGGCCCCATATATCGTGTGTGTGTCGTCATTTGCCGCATTTATGGTGTTGCCATTCAGCCACGGATGGGTGGCGGTTGCGGCAGACTGCGGCCTCTTCATCATCTTAGCCATTCTGTCATTGGAAGTGTTCGGAATCATTATGGCTGGCTATTCCAGCGGCTCCAAATGGTCGCTGTTCGGCGGGATGCGTGAAGCGGCTCAAATGGTCAGTTACGAGATTCCCTTGGCGATCTGCGCGTTGGTCCCTGTCATTGCCGCCGGATCACTCAATCTTGGGGAAGTTGGCGGAATGCAACGAGGATGGTTTACGAACTGGTTTCTGTTTCACGACCCGTTTACGTTTATTGCGTTCTTTGTGTACTTCGTGGTTGCGACAGCCAGCTGCAAACGAGCACCGTTTGACCTTGCTGAAGCCGAGAGCGAACTTGTGGGTGGCTTCCATACCGAGTACAGCGGAATGCGGTGGTCGTTTTTCTTTATGGGTGAATACGCGAGCATGTTTGCGGTTTGCGCCATCGCCTCAGTTCTGTTTTTGGGCGGCTGGAATACAGGCTTA
Organism: Planctomycetota bacterium; assembly: GCA_003670925.1. GTDB lineage: Bacteria > Planctomycetota > Planctomycetia > Planctomycetales > Planctomycetaceae > SXXK01. The sequence goes on from QWQG01000203.1 coordinate 43,305, forward strand.
GCCCCGATCGATGATGCCTTATATGCAGCGCGGCATGCCAGTCTCGACGGCACGTCCAGTGCCGCGGCAATGGGCTACCTTGCAAATGTCATTGGAGCAGGTGTCTTTGCGGCGAAAGCCAGCTTTGGAGTCTTCGTCCAAGTCTGGTTGCGATGGACTTTGCCACGACTGCGAATTGACCAAGTGATGACGACCTGTCTGAAGTATCTAGTTCCGATCAGTTGCTTTTTGTTCCTTGGTGCGACGTTATGGCCTTTAATTTTAGTGACTGGCATGGGCCGTACGACATGGACATCCCCGATCGGTGACCGAGCGGCGGAGGGACTGCAGGAGACCCGCGACGGGAGTGCCGAAGTCTCTGCGGTGACTGTTCCGTCAATCGAAATCGGTTTGCTTGTGCCCGCGGCAAGCAGTCTTGATCTGGAAGGAGATGTGCAGTGAACGGCGAATCCTTTCTCTTCACCGTGTTTGCTTTGGCAACCTGCTTAGGTGCGATCGCGGTTGTGTTCAGTCAGACAGTTGTCCGGATGGCTTTTTGGCTGGTAATCTCATTGGGAAGCACGGCCGCGTTGTTCTTTCTTGCCAAAGCGGATTTTGTGGGTGCGGCGCAGCTCTTAATTTATGTTGGCGGCACATTGGTGTTGCTGGTCTTTGGTGTCATGCTGACAGCCAGCGGCCCATATTTAAAAATCATAACTTCGCCTGGCGAAATTATAATGGGCAGTTGTGTGGGACTGTTGTTCTTGTTTGTCGTCTTTGCTTCCTTGGACGGAGTCAAATGGCGTGAACCGTCGGTAGCAGCGATGGCAACCGGCAATCCCGTGGTGGCAACCGGGAATACATTGCGTCCGATTGGTTTGAGTTTCTTAGGAAGCCGGCCAGATCAGGATCTGATTAGCGACGGCGACGACCTGACACCAGGATATTTGTTGCCATTTGAAATTGTATCGGTGCATTTACTAGTCGTCTTGATTGGTGCCGCCTATCTGGCTCGGGCAAAACGACGGCCAGTTGGGTCTGGCTGATTTGAGATTTGAAATTTGAGATTTGAAATTCTTACGGGTGTGATCGTCCATGACGGCTGATCTGAATTCCTATTTGTTTGTCGGTGCAGTGTTGTTTGTCTGCGGCGTGGTCTGCATGGCAACTAAACGCAATGGCATAGGGGTGTTGATGGGGGTGGAGTTGGTTCTCAATGGGGCCAACGTCAACTTCGTCGCGTTCGCACGCTATACGGATCTTGGTTTGGATGGTCAAGTGTTTTCACTCTTTGTGATCGTGCTCGCGGCAGCAGAAGCTGCCGTCGCCTTGGCTATTGCTCTGAACTTCTACAACAACCATTTAACAATTGACGTTGATCGAGCGAACAAGCTGAAGGGCTGAGGGCCTGAGCTCGGCGTCATTTTTGGATTGGTTGGATTTAAGCACACGCTGGTTTTCTGGAATACCCATGGTTGGCGAAACACTAAGAAACCTGTTGATGATCGCATGGCTGCTGCCGCTTGCCGGATTTGCAGTTGAGATCTTCGGTGGCTTCTGGGGATCTCGAAAAAGCCGCGTTGCCGCATGGATGTCCGTGGGGTGTATTGGCGTTGGGTTTCTCTGTAGCTTGAGTGCGTTGCTGATCTGGGGAAATTCCAACAACTTCTGGAAGGTAACACACGACTCTGAGCACCATGCTGAAGCCGGTCATGCTGAAGCCGGTCATGCTGAAGCCGGTCATGCTGAAGCCGGTCATGCTGAAGCCGGGACGGACCAGCATAAGTCCCCTGACTCGGTGGCTTCCTCAGCAGCATCTGTCGTGCTTGGAAAAACAGTGTTCTCGGGGACCCTCTACTCGTTGGCTCGCTTTGGCAGTTTGGACATTTCGCTTGACTACTACATCGACAGCCTCACGCTCGTCATGTTCACAATGGTGACCTTCATTGCGACGTGTATTCATTTATTTGCAATGGGATACATGTCAGAAGAGCTGACTGAAGAGTTTGTCGATCACAGCGCTCATCTTTCGAATGGGCACCATGTGCATCGTCCCGGTCGCTATTACCGGTTCTTTGCATTTCTGTCACTTTTTTGCTTTTCAATGTTAGGGCTGGTGCTGGCTGGAAATATTTTTCAAGTATTTATTTTCTGGGAGCTCGTGGGCATTTGCAGCTTCCTCCTGATTGGTTTCTACACCGAGCGCAAGTCTGCGTGTAATGCGGCAAACAAAGCCTTCATTATGAATCGCGTGGGCGACTTTGGCTTTCTCATTGGGCTGATGGTGCTGTGGACGTTTTTTGGTACTTTCCGCTTTGGCAATACAGTCGATGCCAAAGGTGAAGTCGTGCAGGCCGGTTTGTTCCAAATGCTACCGCGCGATGAAACCGGGAATGTATTGCGTGATGCAGCCTCTGGAGACGTGAAGTTGGGTGCGGTGACGGCGGCTCCTGAATCGCCAAGTAGTCGCACGATTCCTTATTCACTGCTTGTTGTGGCTGGGCTTGGTGTGTTTGCAGGTTGCGTAGGAAAAAGCGCGCAATTTCCCTTGCAGACATGGCTTCCAGACGCAATGGAAGGCCCGACACCTGTAAGTGCGTTAGTGCATTCAGCGACGATGGTCGCGGCAGGCGTGTATTTGGTTGGACGCTTCTATCCGATGTTTGTCCAAGAAGTTTTATTGACCATTGCCTATGTTGGCTGCATCACTTTATTCATGGCAGCCACAATCGCGATGGTGGCGACGGACATCAAGAAAGTCTTAGCCTATTCCACCATCAGTCAATTGGGCTACATGATGCTCGGGTTGGGTGTATTCGGTTGGGGTGCGGGATTGTTTCACTTGATTACGCACGCATTCTTTAAGTCACTCATGTTCCTGTGTTCGGGCAGCGTGATCTACGGATGCCATCACGAACAGGAAATGCCGAAGATGGGTGGGTTGTGGAGAAAGATGCCCATCACGGCCTTCACCATGCTTGTTGGCGTCATTGCAATCAGTGGCCTCGCGATTCCAGGGCTCGTCAACTGGTGTTCGGTATTTGCCTTTTCCGGTTACTTTTCCAAAGATGCCGTTGTGGCAACGTCCTTGGCATTTGTGAAGGGCAACCCGACACATTTCCTCTTGTTCATCGTGCCTCTGGTTACTGCTGGACTGACCGCGTTCTACATGTTTCGCCTGTGGTTCTTCACGTTTGCCGGGAAACCTCGCGATCAGCACATCCACGATCACTGCCATGAATCCCCGTGGATCATGACTGGTCCCTTGCTGGCCTTGTCAGTATTTGCTGCGTTTTGTGCGATTGGTGGTGAGACCGGGCCATTGTACCGCTTGATCACAGGTGATCAGCCGGCCCATGTGGCTCATGGAATTGCTGGGGCAGTCGGGTCGGGGGAACTCACTTTACCGGGGCATGAGGCAATCCATGCTGTGCATGGTACCGCAGGCACGCTTGCCTTAATCGCGGCAGCTTCAGGCACATTCATCGCTTGGCTTTTGTACGGCACGACGTTAGTCAACGTCGCCGAGATTAAGCGTCAACTCTCTGGCCTGCATGGATTTTTGGCAAATAAATGGCATTTTGATGAACTGTATGACGGGCTGTTTATGCAACCGTCGCATGTTGTGGGACAATGCTGTGTGTGGATTGACAAGACTGTCTTTGACGGCATCATTCATGCTTCGGCCAAGGTCATGATCTTTGTTTCCAAATGGGACAAATTATTTGATGAAGCTGTCGTTGATGGCTTCGTGAACCTACTTGGAAATTCCACATTTGCCGTCGGGCGTTCGTTGCGGGTCATTCAGACCGGACGACTGCGGCAGTATGTGATGTTTATTGTAGTGGGTGTGGTGGCTCTGTTTGCAATTTTGTTCACGACCTTTCCGGGTTAGACGATGAATCCTGAATTCTTATTGACAGCCATCATTTTCGCCCCTTCTGTCGGCGCGCTCATTCTTGCGCTGCTGTTTGACAGCAAAAACGCGGAAGCCATGCGCTTATTTGCGTTTGCCACGACTGCAGTCACTTTCGGGCTAACGCTCGTCTTGTGGTTAGGCGAGTTTCAATCTGACGCACCGGGGATGCAGTTGGAAGTGGTGAGGGAATGGATTCCTCGTTGGAATGTCTACTACCGGCTCGGGGTCGACGGAATCAGTATGCCCTTGGTTTTGCTGACAAGCCTGATCAGCATGCTGTCGATGGGCGCTAGCTGGAGTATTAAGAAACACATCAAGGGTTATATGGTCCTGTTTCTGCTGCTGGAAACCGGGATGATGGGCGTTTTCCTGGCGCTCGACTTCTTCCTGTTTTACGTGTTCTGGGAAGTCATGTTGCTGCCGATGTACTTCCTGATCGGTGTCTGGGGGGGCCCGCGGAAAGAATATGCGGCCATCAAATTCTTCCTTTACACCCTAGCTGGAAGCGTGTTAATGCTCGTGGCGATGTTGATGTTTTACTTCAACACGAGCGTTCAAGCGGATGGGTTCAATCTCATCAAGTTGGCCGAAGCGGCGACGACGGGGTCATTGCTGAGTCCTTCCTTACAGATCACAGCGTTCATCATGCTGTTCATTGGCTTCGCCATCAAGCTGCCAGCTTTTCCTGTTCATACATGGTTGCCTGATGCGCACGTGGAAGCTCCGACTCCGATCAGTATGATCTTGGCGGGTGTCCTGCTGAAAATGGGTGGCTACGGTATCATTCGCATTGCGTTTCCACTCTGTCCGTATGGGGCCCAGTACTTAGCTTACGCCATGGTGGCGATTGGTGTGATTAGCATTATTTATGGTGCTTTCGCCGCGCTTGCGCAAACCGACTTCAAACGCTTGGTCGCATACAGCTCCGTGAGTCACATGGGTTATGTGTTGCTGGGTCTGGCAGTCTGGAAGATCAACGAGAAGACCGGGGAGACGATGAACTCGGAGTACTGGCAGATGGGCCTGAATGGTGCCATGTTCCAGATGATCGCTCACGGCATTTCTTCGGCTGGCATGTTCTTTATGGTGGGCGTGATTTACGATCGAGTCCACCATCGTGATCTGAACAAATTTGGGGGCCTGATGGGTAAAATGCCGCTCTATGGTGGGCTCTCGGCTGGTCTATTTTTTGCTGGCCTCGGTTTGCCGGGTCTTTGCGGGTTTATCGGTGAAGTGTTTGTAGTGCTCAGCACATGGAGCTTCAATCCTGCTCTTGCGATCGTGGCCGCGTCAGGCGTGATTTTGACCGCTGGATACATTCTGTGGGCCATGCAACGGGTTTATCTCGGAGCTGAATACAAGGGGCCGCATCCGGAGGATCTGACACCGATGAATATGCGTGAAACGGCAATTGCTGGAACACTCTTAACGCTGGCGGTCATTTTGGGTGTTGTTCCAGCCATTATGTTCAACGTCATGACGCCTTCAATCAGTCGCATGGCGAAAGCGGCTGAGGCCGGTTATCAACAGTCGGCGGCTCAGTTGAATCAGGATGAAATGCAGGCTCAGCGTTAATCGTCCTTCAGTGCCTTCGTGGTCTGTCTCCTGTTCTCTTGTCGGTAAGTTTCAAAATGTTGTTTCCTCAGCTTCTCGATAAACTGATTTCTGAAACAACATCGTTGTCATTGCCTGGCTTTAGCGTCGAGTTGTGCCTGAGCGCAACGATCGTGGCGATGCTGATGATGCGGTTGGTCAACCTTGACCGTTTCGTGCCAACTTCGGTGACTGCGGTCCTTGGAGCATTTGCGGCATTGGTCTTTACGTGGTTGCAGTTCCGCCAGATCGGAGCAGCAGATGCGATTGTCTCGCAGAAAATTTTCACGGGTTTGCTGATCCACGATACCTTTACTGTGTTCTTTAGAGCTTTTCTGTCGCTGTTTCTGCTGCTGACAATTGCGCTCACTTCGCTGACCGGCATCCCGGATAACGAAGACGGCCCGGACTTCTACTCGCTGCTCTTCGGTGCCACGATCGGCCTGATGATTATGGCCAGCGCGAACAGTCTGCTGATGCTGTTTGTCGGCGTTGAAATGGCAAGCGTGCCAAGTTATGCAATGGTGGGGTTCCTTAAAGGTCGCAAACCAAGCAGTGAAGCAGCCTTGAAGTTCGTGGTCTACGGAGCCGGTGCGGCTGGCGTGATGTTGTATGGTATCAGTCTGATTGCAGGCGTGCTGGGCACAGTGGATATGTCATTACTGGCGGCACGTCTGGGTGAAGCGGCAGCGGGCGGGACTGGTGGATTGAGTGATCCGGAACTGCGGGCGGTGTCACTGGGTATCTTATTAGTGATGGTTGGTTTGGCGTTCAAATTGTCACTGGTGCCATTTCATTTCTGGTGTCCAGATGCATTCGAAGGCGCTTCTGCGGAAGTGGCTGGGTTTCTCTCCGTCGCATCCAAGGCCGGGGCGTTTGGACTGCTGGTGCGTCTGGCACTTGCCTTATCCGGTGCGCCAGGAACTGAATCGCTCATGATTGCGTTCGGTGTCGGCATAGGATTCATTGCCTGTGTCACGACTACTTTTGGCAATCTCGCAGCGTATTCTCAGACCAATCTGAAACGCCTGCTAGCTTACTCAACAATCGCGCACGCTGGTTACATGGTGATGGCCGTCTCAGCCTTGCTTGTGATGTCGAATAGTGTTCAAGCTGCAGCCATGCAGATCGACATCAATCGTACGGTCGAAGGACTGCTGTACTATTTGTTCGTGTACCTCTTTATGAACCTGGGTGCATTTGCTGTCGTGGCGATAGCCCGCAACCACACGTTTAGTGAGGAAGTAGACAGCTTCAAGGGACTTGTCGGTCAGTCGCCGACGTTGTGTATCGTGATGCTGATTTGTATGTTCAGCTTGGTGGGAATGCCTCCCTTTGGGGGTTTTGTTGGAAAATTGATGATTTTTGCCTCTGCATTCAAGGCTGGCGATATTCACTGGTTCATGTATGTCGTAGTGGCGTTTGGTGCCTTGAACACCGTCTTCAGTCTGGTCTATTACATTCGCGTATTGAAGACCATGTTTATGGACGAACGACCGGCAGACGCTCGGCCAGTTCCCGTGCATTTGGGATCTTTGGAATCGATTTACGTAGTTGCCCTTGCGGCGTTTGTGTTGCTCCTAGGACTACTGCCCCAGTTTTTGAGTGCGACCGCGGGTGCTGCAGCTCAGTCGCTGGCGAAGTTCTAGTTTCCGCAGTACTTTTTCATTACGCAGGTTCGGAAATGACGTGTCAGGACAATGAAATCCTTCTGAACGGCGTGCTGATTCAGATGGCGCGGAGCTTTCTGCAGTACGTAGCAGAATGTTCGCTTTGGGTCGCTGCGAATGATGCGTCGGATGAAGCTCAAGTGCTCGTCCTCGCCGCCCGTCAACGACAGGATGTCGCAGAGATTGCAGCTCTCTTGGATGCCCGCGAACACTCCATCGATTTTGGCTCATTCCCAACCGAATACACAGACCAGCAATTTCTTGCCTTAAAATCAGTCATACGCAGCCTTAAACGCAGCCATGAGTCAGTCTGCAACAGTGTTCGTACGACCGCGGTGTTGCTCCGCAATGCTGGTGACTCTGAAGCGGCCGACTTATTGACCACCATCGAATCCCATGAACGCGATATCTTGCGTGCGATGCACGAGATTGAAGCGTTGCTGGTGAGTGACGTTGCGGCTGTTGGGTAGGAGAGATCACCGCAGCGCGCAATGATTCACAATTGGAACATCAAAAGGCCACTATACCTCACGCGGCCATAAGTGAGATATTTTCGAACTGTTGAAAGTTGAGCGTCATAAGACTGGCGAGATCTCCTGCGTGGGTGTTTGAAATCTGTTCG
>QWQG01000074.1 GCA_003670925.1 Planctomycetota bacterium
CTGTTCACCGTGGTGGCGACTGACGGCGGCACACCAAAGTTGTTTGCGGAGAAGGCGATTACAGTCACCGTGACCGATGTCAATGAAGGGCCGACGATCACGAGCGTTGCGACTGGCAGAGTGGCGGAAAACGCAGCGATCAGTACTGTGATCTACACGGCCATTGCCACAGATCCCGATACGACCTCCCCGAATAAGACGATCACCTACAGCATTAAGGCTGGTGGCGATGCGGCATTGGTCGCAATCAATGCGACAACGGGCGCCGTGACGCTGCTCGCTTCCGCTAACTTCGAGGTCAAGTCGACGTATCTGTTCACCGTGGTGGCGACTGACGGCGGCACACCAAAGTTGTTTGCGGAGAAGGCGATTACAGTCACCGTACTTAATCAGCCCGAAGGCACAACGGGAAATGATGTGTTTGAGCTGACGTACTCTGCTAGTACCGTGACTGTCTTGCTTGGTACTACAGCTTTAGGGTCGTTCCCGCTGACTGCACCACTGACCCTGTTCGGTTTGGGTGGCACGGATTCTGTCAAGATTGTCGGAACCACTGGCAACGATGTGATTGAGGTATTGAGTTCAGGATTACTTTCGATCAATGGGGCGACGTTGATTTTGAACAGTATCGAAAGCCAACTGCTTGTCGGCGGCGCCGGAAACGATAGTTATCGTTTTGACGCGGATAGCTCGTTGGGGCTGTTTTCAATCGATGAGGTTGGCGGAGGAGTTGACGCGATCGACTTTTCACCAACCTCAGCGGGAATAACGATCAATCTCGGTCTGGCAACGACTCAGGTTGTGAATGTCAATCTAAGCCTGAATCTTAACTCCGCGGTGACTATTGAGAACGGGCTTGGCGGCGACGGAACTGATTTGATCACCGGCAACGCGTTGGACAATATTCTGGTAGGAAATGCAGGGAGTGACATCCTGAATGGGCTTGCTGGCCGGGATATCTTAATTGGTGGCTTGGGAGTTGACACGCTGAATGGCGGTGATGGCGAAGATATCCTGATTGGCGGTCGCACAACCAATGACTCCGTATTGAGTCAGCTGAACGTGCTTCGAGCAGAATGGATTTCAGCGAATTCCTATGCTGATCGACAGACTCATCTTCGAGCGGGAGTTGGAACACCACTTGCATCGTTAAAAGCCAAGGATACCGTCCTAAACGACGCCCCGAGCGGATCTGTTGACACGCTCACGGGCGGCAACGGTCAGGACTGGTACTTCGGTGCCTTGGATGATGTGATCACGGAGCTGACTACGGGAGAGCTACTCGATGTACTGTGAGTTGCGTAAATTCGCTGAACACTTCCAGTTGAGTGTTGCTGATTCCACTGTTCTTCCCAGCACCCCTATCGCATGTTTTTAAAACGCAAATTGCAGCGGCATCGCCAGTTTGAAAAATCACGGTTCAATTTTTGGTGATTCTGGGAGCGTCGGTGCGGCAGACGGTGCCATGCAATCGTAGGGACTTGTTAGTAAATTCGGTCGATCGCCCCTCTTCTATAAATCCCCCGAGTTTGGGGGGGGCTGGCAACTACGCAGCAGCCAGAGCAAGGTCCAATGCGTTCTTTGTCCGCAGCCCTTTACTGCTATTCTCCACACACACTTCGCAGACTTACACTGAACCAATCCACTCGTGGTATTTTAGGAATATTCGTCAACACCGGACCTTTCTTGACGTGGCTGCTCCGGACGTTTATGCTGGTCAGAGGAAAACTAGGATTTATTGGTATTCAGTCGTTTTTTTGACTCAGGATTGAGGGTCGAATACAATTCGAGGTCAAGCTGTCGGTCTTGCGACAGTCGATGATGATTGTGTGCTACTTCAACGACATCAGTGGTTCTCCCCGAATTGCTTCATGATGTTTAGGTTCCTTGCCTCAATGGCCGGAGATTACAAATGCTGACATTACTTGGAAAAGCGACCAAATACTGTGACGGCGTTTCTCGTCGTAGCTTCATGAAGATCGGCGGCCTGTCCATGGGCGCTGTAGGCGGTGTGAATCTCGCCAGTATGTTGCGTGCCGAAGCAACGTTGAGCAACGCCAATTCAGGATCCCAGAAGTCCGTCATCAATATCTTCCTTGGCGGTGGTCCGCCTCACCAAGACATGTGGGAAATCAAGACCGAAGCACCTCGCGAAATTCGCGGGGAGTTCAGTCCAATTGCAACTGCAGTGCCAGGCATTCAGATTGGTGAATGCTTTCCGAAACTTGCGGCAATCATGGATCGTCTTGTTGTGGTACGATCCGTGGTGGGTTGTTCCGGCGCACATGATGCATTTCAGTGTATGACAGGCTGGGACCGGAAGAGCATCGAATCGATTGGCGGCCGGCCGTCGATTGGTGCTGTGCTCTCTAAAATGTATGGCCCACGCGATGCTGGAATTCCTCCTGCCGTAGCATTGGCTGACAAGACGGGACATGGACCGTGGTCAGAACCAGGTTCCGCAGGATTCTTAGGATCGGCCTTTCAGCCGTTTCGACCGAATGGCAATGGCATGGAAGATTTGACATTGAATGGCGTTTCTTTGGATCGCTTGGAAGATCGACGATCGCTCCTGAAGGGATTGGATCAACTCAAACGCTCAGCCGATGTCAGAGGCACGATGAAGGGCATGGATTCATTTACGCAAGCGGCGTTTGGTGTGCTGACGGCGACCCGTCTAGCTGACGCCTTGGACATAACTAAAGAACCTGCTGAAGTTCGTGAACGTTACGGCGACGGCAAACCGTACCAGTACCAATACGATGGGGCTCCAACCTGCAACGAGCATATTTTGCTGGCGCGACGCTTGGTTGAGGCTGGTGTTCGATCGGTAACGCTCTCGTACGGGCGTTGGGACAGTCACGGCGCAAATTTTGACCTTGTGCGTGACCATGGCGCAAAGTTGGATCAGGCGGTCAGTGCACTCGTGCTGGATCTGGAAGAACGCGGCATGCTCAACGACGTCACGATTCTGGTCTGGGGTGAATTCGGACGTACGCCGCGTGTCAATGCTGGTGCGGGCCGAGACCACTGGCCTCAAGTCAGTTGCGCTCTGATGGCTGGCGGTGGAATGAAGACTGGTCAGGCCATTGGTGCCACCAATCGGCTGGGGGAATATGCCGTGGTGCGCCCTGTCGATATGCAGGAAATCATCAGCACCGCCTATCACAATCTCGGCATTGATGTAATGAATTCAACCTTGTCTGACCCCACCGGACGCCCGCAGTTTCTTGTGGATATCCGTCAACCAATGCGTGAGCTTGTATAAAGCTTGAAGCCACCGTTAGAATCGAATTTGGCTGGTCAGAATCTCGCTTGACGGGGGGATTTGAGGCATCGCAAGCAGGCAGTATCTGCCCCGTTCAGCACGTCGATTTGACGTCGAATGCGTTGTAGGCTGTCACAAGTGCATCGGCTACGGTTTCAACGAGTTCGCGGCGGTGGACAGGTTTTTTCAGGACGGAAAACGCTTGAGCCTCGCGAGCGTCGCGTTTGACGTCGTCGCTGGTGTCGGACGTGATTAGAATGCAGGGGCGAGTGAAGTCCATGCGTTTAAGTTCTCGCATCGTCTCAATCCCGGTCATCACATGCATGTGCATGTCGAGCAACACGATGTCGATTCGTCGTCGCTGGACAACGTCTACGGCTTCTTCGCCGGATTCTGCTTCATGCAGGACAAGAAATGGACGATCTTCAAGCACTTCACGCAACACCTGTCGAAAGGCGGCGTTGTCATCGGTGATCAGTAGTTGAAATTCCTGTCGTGTTGAAGTGACCATATTCCGGCACCTATCCCTGATGGTTTTCAATCCGGATCGAAATCCTTCGTCATCCGTGCTCTGGTGTGCACCCACGGACTATCTGTAACCCATTCCACAATTTCCAGTCAACCCCTAAAAATATGTCGCCTGCATTCTCTCTGATAGTTTTGCGGGAGGCACTTTCTCAGTGGGCTGGCTCAGCTCCGGGCACTTGTTCACCATCTGGTTTGGCGAGTGGTGTTTCGAACACTTCACAATCGGGATGCCCGATCCGCCATTGCGGCCAGAAAGCGGCAGGCGATGTGTGCCGCCAGTTGGCAAGTGCTTTTCCGACGTGCGAATAGAAAGTATAGTTGGAATCGATCTCGTCTTGTGGCGTTTTTTCGACGTTGGCAACGAGCCAGTCGGCAGCTTTCAAGATCTGTTCTCGTGGCGGATGCAGTTCAATTGGCGCGATCGACAACCATTCCAGATGATGTCCTGTCGCAATGACACGCCTTGAAATCTTCTCGCTAAGATCAGCCTTCGCTTCCCATTCGGCACCGTCTGTCCAATTCGCCGGCCAAGCACCGTCTGGTCTCTGCGACCCGGTAATGAGATCGCGGACAGAAGTCAAATATGCCATGATCTGCGTACGCGTTGCCGGCGTGATAAGTTGACCGTCGTTTACGTCATCAAGCCGCACGAGCAACATGAGTGAATAGACGCGATGAGTTCCGAGGCAGACGCCATCGTACTTGTGATTTCGCATGAGCCGTGCGGCCAGCATGTCAAATGTGATTCGCCGTCCTTCGCCATTATGCCATGTCGTCGTCTTTTGCTGGGCCAGCCAGAGAGTGAAAGACATCGTGGACCATTCGGTTTCACGTTCGTCCAGACGGAAGTCCCGCAGGGCTTCGGTAACGATGTTCCGAACATGCATTTCACGAGCAGTCGTGAAGACAGAATCATCCAGCGCCAAACCCGCTTCTGTAATCGCAGCGAGTGTGTGATCGTGATGTACCGAAGAGGAGCTACCTTCCGCATAACGCACATGAATTCCATCGTCTTTGGCTGTCATCAATGGGATAGCGTTCTCACCCCAAGAATCAACAAACCTCGCCATGTCCGTCAGAAATTCTTTCATCTGCGGCCCTGAGATGATATCAGGATTCGAAAACTCAATTTCGGAACCCCACGTTCGCATTGCGTGCTCGACAAGGTTTGGACGCAGGTGATCGCGACTGAAACGCGGCAGGATCTTCTTCAAGACTGCTGCCAGTTCTTCGTCTGAGACGACTTCCGCATCATTGTAAAGCGGTTCCACTGTCGCTGCGTGTTCCGACTTCAACGCGATATCCAGCGCATAAGGCTTTTGACTGATATCCGCAATCACTTCCCGCTGTTGATCGCCCGACAGGAGAAACCATGCCACCACGAATGCCCCGCTAAAGACCAACTGAACTGATATCCACGCGGTGAAGGTGACAATGTGTTTTGATCGCTTGTTAGGATTCATGGAACATCAATCGCTGAAATGGTGATTTTTAAATTTCTTTGTTTCGTATAAATACAACGGCTTGGCGATCTTCATACTCATTCGTCCAGTCGTCACTCTCACGGATGTGTTCTGTCAGTCCAGGCTGACGATCCTTATCAACAATCGCCATGTTAATTCCATATTCGTTCATGAAACTATTCCAGTCGCTGTGTGCATCCGCAAGGCGAAGGTAGTCGTTCCACACTTCCTCCGGGATCAAATGCACATGCAGATTGACCATGGGCTCCACCGCTGTAGGGCCGCGGTTCATCACGTAACCAGCCCATTCTGCAGGAATAAACGAAATCCCGCGTGGCAATTTATCCTGCGACTCCAGAAAGGTGACGACACCCAACGGTGTTTCTTTGGAGACAATTTTCACGATCTCCGGAGTTCGTCCGTGGATCATTTGCACGCCAAACGACGTGAACGCAAACAGGACCCACACTTGCCCCAGATTTACCACGGTCCATAACCCGGTCGGTTTACCTGGTTGCGGATTTCTGAGCCACGGCGTCGTTTTTCGAATCGCAGCCATTAAGTGTGTCCCAATGACGATTCCTGCAATCGGAGCCCACCAATTCAACATCCGGCTCGACCACATCGCGAGAAGTCCCGTCAACACGAATGCCAGCATTTCGCCACAGTGCATGCGACGAGGGCTGAGTTTAAGCGCCATGAATGCCAGCAGTGCCGCGGCCATCGCAGATTGTCCCTGAGCCGATCGCAATGTTAGGGCTTCCCATTCGAACATAGATTCGATATTGGCATTACCAGCGACATTGAGGACTTCCGGATAAATTGAAAAACCCGCCGGATTGAGTAGTGCGGCTGCCGCGCACAGTTGCGTGAGCAACATTGTGCGATGAAATTCTGGATCCAGAAATGCCACGCGCAGCGATTTTGAAATAACCAGCACATCACCCAAGCGACCGATTCCCGCCAATGCCATGAGGAACAATCCCATCGAGAATGAACCATGAATGTTGGCCCACAGAGCGTACATCAAGGGCATCGCGATCCACGTGAGTTTTGAATGTTTTTTTCGGCCAAACATCCACGCAACTACGACGCAGTAGAACAAAAGGCCAGCCAACTGGGGGCGAATTACCAACAGTTGATTGAGGTTTACTTTCAGAAAGACTGCGCATGCGATCAAGCCACCGATCGCAGAATGACTGAGACGCACACATCGCCAGGCAATCACAGCGAGGCACATCGCGATGAGGAGACCATAGCCAAACTGCAGACCAGTAAGTCCAAAACGATTATTGATAGCTGCCATACCCACCTGAGCCAGCCAGGGAATGTTGATCATTCGCACGCCGCGGCTCAGGTTCAGGAGCGGCTCAGTGTCGGAGACCGTGCGTGTCTCGATAATTTTCTGTCCGTAATTCAGGTGATCCCACAAGTCAGTGTGCCACAGGGGACGGTTGGCCATAAGGGCAAACACGACTCCGATTAGCAGCATGAACAGGGCAGACTTTGGCGTCGTTCGAATCCAATCTGGTGTTCGGTCTACCAACACACTAGCGTCGGGCAGCTGAGGGATGTCACTGGGCTCGGAGACGTGAGGACTTTCAGGCTGTTCAAGCACCGTTGACATACGATTCGGTCCGAATTCGTGAGACTTTGAATTTGGAGAAGTGGTCCATTCAGATTGCGTGTTGCAAAGAGTCTACATTATCGGACAACTCAAAATTTAGTCGATTCTGCGTTCCGTGATTTGGGGCTTGAAGATTTCCGCAGGATGGGCTGAAAGTTCACGAAATCTCTAGAAATCTGAATAGAACGATCCGTCTGTTGGTGTCACATTTAACGAAAATATCGAAGAATCCTGCGAGTCAGCGTTCTCGCCTGCCGTGGTTTAAGGCATGCCAAATCAGCTTACCTGACAGAAGGTTGACTGCATGCTCTCTACAATGATCGTGACACCATGCAGGTGTTTGACGGAGCAACTTTAACATGAGTTCATTGCAATGACTTTCCTTCAGCCTTTGATTTTGTTGGCGCTCCCAGTTATCGCGTTGCCGATGCTGATCCATCTGATTAATCAGAATCGCCATCGTACGATTCCGTGGGCGGCCACGATGTTTCTGCTGCAGGCTAAACGCATGGCGCGAGGCATGGCGCGGCTGAGATACATTCTCATCATGGTTGCTCGGATGCTAGCGATCGCCGGGCTCATCTTTGCGATCAGCCGACCGATGTCAGGCGGATGGCTGGGGTTGACCACAAGTGGAGCACCGGAACTCACCGTTGTCATTCTCGATCGCTCTGTCAGCATGGAAGAGCAGGATCTCAGCACAGGACGATCCAAACGGGAAACCGCTATTGAAAAACTTTCCAGCGTTTTGAAAGACCTTGGACGCAACACGCGCGTCGTGCTTTTCGACAGCGCGACGGGCGAGCGGCACGATTTGGCCACTCCCGATGCGCTGACTCAGTTGCCTGAAACGGCACCCACCTCAACCTCCGCTGACATCCCGGCATTGCTGCAGGAAGCCACGGAATACATTCTCTCTAATGAAACGGGACGCACTGACGTCTGGATCTGTTCTGATCTGCGTCAGTCTGACTGGAATCCCAGCGGTGGACGTTGGGAATCTGTCCGCGAACAACTTCGCAACCGTGATGGCGTGCAGCTTTATCTACTGGCGTATCAAGACCTAGCCCCGGATAATTTGAGCGTGTCGGTCAGTGGAGTCCATCGCCGCGAAACGATCGCGGGTGCAGAATTAGTGATGGATCTCAAGCTTACTCGATCGTCACCGACCAGCGATGCTCTCCGCGTCCCCGTGACCTTTGTCATTGGTGGTGCTCGTTCGACGGTAGATCTGGAACTGACGGGCAGTCAACTCGTGCGCAACGGGCACACGATCCCGATCGATCGTGAATCCAAACGCGGTTGGGGACGAGTCGAATTGCCGCGTGATGTGAATTCGTCGGACAATATCTTTGACTTTGTCTATGCCGAGCCCGCTGTGCAACGGACTGTCATTGTGTCGGACGATTCGCAAGTTGCGGCATTGCTTCGCTTGGCGGCAGCCACACCCTCCGACAGGAGTTTAATTTATGAGGCCCAGGTCGTGACCTCGTCGCAGGCGGCCGTCATCGAGTGGGACAGTATCGCCTTGGTCCTGTGGCAGGCTCCGCTCCCCACGGATGTGGTGGCGAAGCAGTTAGAGTCTTTTGTAGAGCAAGGTGGATGTGCGATGTTCTTTCCGCCCGAGTCGCCCGACGAGCAGTTGCTATTTGGAACACGCTGGGGTCAATGGCAAGAACCGGAGGGCAGCGATCATTTTGCCCTGTCTCGCTGGCGAACAGATGCTGACCTATTGGGCAACACGCTGAGCGGCACGCCGCTGCCTGTCGGACAGGTGCTCACATATCGTACATGTGCTGTGCAGAACGAACAGGGCACAGTGCTTGCTCAACTAGAAAATGGCCCGCCTCTAATTTTGCGGGCAACCACAGATCAGGGTGCCGCTTGGTTCTGCAGCACACTGCCGACCACTGAATGCTCAAATTTTGTCAGCAACGGCATCACGTTTTATGTCATGATTCAGCGCGCCGTCGCCCGTGGAGCCGCCGCCCTCGGAGCGGCTCGACAGTATGACTGCGGGACTCTCAAATCCTCGATCGCACAAACTTGGACCCCGTTGGATGAGATCTCCGATGCTGTCCTGCTCTCTGAACGCACGCTGAATCGTGGTTTGTACGAAACTCCGGAAGCTTCGTTCGCCCTCAATCGCCCGCTAGCAGAAGATAGTGTCGAAGTCCTCGATGATGGGACTTTGGAACAAGTGCTCAGTGGTCTGAACTACACGCGCATTGATGACAAAGCGGGGAGCACCATGGCTTTGGCGAGCGAAATCTGGCGAGTGTTTCTGATCCTAATGGTCATCGCGCTCATGGCTGAGGCATTGTTGTGTGTGCCCGAGAAATCGCCGCTAAAGCTAGTAGAGAACACTCAGAAACGCGAACTGCCGACACAAAAAACACCGTTTCCAAAGAAAGTGTCGATGACTTCGTAGGGGCTAGCTCTGCGATCTACTCGAGGCCACAATCAACAACTTGAAAACGAAACCTCTATGACTTTTGTCTGGACATTCACCACACTCATCATCTCCTTGATCGTCGTGATCGTGGCGGCAGGGTGTTGTGTTATCAGTTGGCGACGCAGCGGATATTCGCGATCGATGATGTGGCTGGAGATTTTTCGGTTTGGACTCATTGGGCTGGTCCTAATCACGCTCAATCAGCCTGAGTTCACTCAGGAGATCAAGCCTCTGGAGCAACCCACTCTCGTTGTCCTGCACGATGTCTCTGGCAGCATGCAGACTCAGGATGTCAGCAACCCGCAAGCACCTGCTGACGAACCCAAAACGCGTGCTGAAGCGGTCGCGCCGGTGATCCTGCCGGAACTCTGGAAGCCTCTCGAAGGCCGTATGAAGATTGTGATTGAACCGTTTTCTTCACAGCCGCCAACAGGAGAAAAAGGCACTGATCTCAGCACCGCGCTGCAATCGACTGCCGATAAATACCCAAATCTGCGTGGAGTGGTGCTGTTATCAGACGGCGACTGGAACATCGGACAATCTCCTGGAACAGCGGCGTCAGCATTGCGAGTCAAGAATGTCCCCGTATTCGCCGTCGGCGTCGGCAGTGAAGAACGACTGCCCGACATGCAACTTGCGGCTTCGGATGCGCCGACGTTTGGCGTGGTCAACAAGTCGTTGCGGATTCCTTTCCGGATCGTCAGTTGGCTACCTGCAGATTGCGACGTCAAGGTATCACTCACGGGAACGCGTGGCGAGATAATCGAGAAGACCGTGCGTGTTTCCGGCATGGGGCAGCAGCTGGATACGATCGACTGGAAACCGGAAAAGACCGGTGAGTATACTCTGACACTCGAAATCCCCGTCGATGAAACCGAGACTCTTCCGAACAACAACAAGCTAACCATCCCGATCACGATTCGCGATGAAGAACTGAAAGTGCTGGTGGTCGAATCGTATCCTCGCTGGGAATATCGGTACTTGCGAAATGCACTTGAGCGTGATCCCGGTGTGGCCGTAAATTGCCTGTTATTTCATCCGGATCTGGAAGGCGTTGGTGGTGGTCGGGGGTATCTCGATCAATTTCCGACGGAGAAAGAGTTGTTCGCATATGACGTGGTATTCTTGGGTGATGTCGGGATTGGCTCAAAGCAACTCACACCGCAAGATTGCGTGAACCTGAGACAGCTTATTCGCAGCCAGGCAGGCGGATTGGTATTCATGCCGGGTTTTCGAGGCTATCAGAATTCATTACAAACGAGTGAGCTAGGCGAGCTGCTTCCGGTGGTGCTCGATCCTGCAAATCCGAAAGGTCATGGTGCATCACGCCCTGCCCGATTTTCGCTGACCGAAGCGGGCCGCCGCAGCCTGTTAACTCGTCTCGAACCCGACGATAACGAGAACGAACGCATCTGGAATGCGTTGCCTGGCTTCCAATGGCACGCGGCGGCACTGCGAGCCAAGATAGGCGCGCAGGTCCTCGCGACGCATGACTCGGATTCCACTTCGTTTGGCCGAGTCCCCTTGATTGTGACGCGGACGGTTGGCACCGGAAAGGTACTGTTTATGGGCACCGATGGTGCATGGCGGTGGCGGAAGGGCATTGAAGACTTGTATCACTATCGATTTTGGGGCCAGGTGGTGCGTTGGATGGCGTATCAACGCAACATGTCACAGGGCGAAGCCATGCGTCTGTTTTATTCTCCCGACCGACCGGAAGCAGGTAACGTGCTGACTTTGAACGCTAACGTGATGAGCACTGCCGGAGATCCACTGCGAACTGGCACCGTCGTTGTGCAGACCGTTTCACCATCCGGTCAGACAGATTCCGTGCGACTCGCTCCCGCTGGCGAAGATTCGTGGGGCCTGTTCACAGGGACGTTTGTGCCAACCGAAGGCGGCCAGTACAAACTCATGACAAGTTGTGCTGAAACCGGCGGACGTCTGGAGACCATCATTGCCGTGCTTGGCCACGAAAAAGAACTCATCGGCCAACCTGCCCGCGTCGATGTACTCAAAGAGATCGCTCAAATGACGCGCGGCGAACTTACGACGATCTCCGAAGTTCAGGCCCTCGTCACCCGCATCGCTGCGTTGCCTGAACCCGATCCCATCCTCCGCCGCTTCCGCCTCTGGAGCCACCCCGCGTGGGGCGCGATGATCGTAGTACTGCTTGGCGCGTTCTGGACTGGGAGGAAACTTGCGGGACTGGCGTGAACAACCTCGGCGAGCGGCATGCGTCAGTTTGCCGGTACGAGGTAATCTCGATCCCGTAAAGAGCTGGAGGCGTTGTCGCAATAGACCGGTGGGCTGACGCCACATTGCACTCCGCGTCTCACCTCTTTCGCGCCAACAGAAATTTTGCCAGCACATCTGCGTAGTTCTCGGCGATGTTCACGCGGTGATAATCGACTGCCGAATCCCGAAAAACGAGGCGGAGTTGTTCCAGCCATGTTTGGACCGCTTGGCGATATTGTTTCGCAATAGTTGTGGGATCGACGAGTAGCGGACCAGCACCTTCGAGGTCGACGAAACGAATCGGTCGATCGAATTGAAAATCAATTTCGTTCTGTTCGACGAGGTGAAATACGGCAACATCGTGCTTGCGAAATCGGAGGTGCTGAAACGCGTCTTTGAGGGTATCAGGGTCCATGAACAGATCTGAGATCACGACGACTAAGGCTCGCTGCGCAATTCGTTCGGCGGCTTGATGAAGTGCCGCAGGCAGCCCGGTTTCGCCTTCCGCTTGCATTTCGCCAAGTTCATCCAGCACGAATTTCAAATGTGCGCCACTGCGTTTCGGCTGAATCTCGCGGTTAAATGTCTTTCCCGCCGAATACAACCCGACGGCGTCACCTTGGCCGGAGGCCAGATACGCGAGCGTGCCGCCCAGACGCCGGGCGTAGTCAAGTTTTGTAGTGCCTTCTGCTGTGCTGCCATCCGGGCCATAGTTCATGGAACCGCTGACATCGACGATCAGACACAGTCGCAGGTTTGTGTCGGCTTCATATTCTTTAATGTAGAACCGATCGCTGCGTCCCCAAGCCCGCCAGTCTAAGCGACGGGTGTCGTCGCCAGGGACATATTTGCGGTACTCCGAAAATTCTAGGCTGGAACCCCGTGTCGGACTGCGATGTCGCCCTGACACGCTGCCGATCATTGGCATTCTGGCATCCAATGCGAGACCTCGCAGACGGGACACGACTTTTGGATCGACGAAGTTTCGCATGCAGGAATTTCAGATCTGAGATGTCAAATTTTCAATTTACCGCACTTGTTCGGCGTTCAGTTCTTTGACAAGACGGTCAATAATGTCATTGCTTGTAATGCCTTCGGATTCGGCATTGAAAGTCGTCAGGACGCGGTGAGTTAACACGGGTTCGGCAACCGCCATAATATCTTCCAGACGAACCATATAACTGCCGGTCAAGGCCGCACGTGATTTTGCACCAAGGATCAGGTACTGCACAGCGCGCGGCCCCGCACCCCATGAAACAAGTGGTTTTAGCCAGTCAGGGGATTCCTTAGTTTTTGGACGCGTTCGCCGCACAAGGTCCACGGCGAATTCGTAAATATGCTGCGGCACGGGCACGCGTCGCACAAGTTCTTGGAACCTCTGCACAGCGGCAGCATCGAGGATATGTTCTAGGCGAGGTACTGTGCCTCCAGTCGTCGTGCGGGCAATCTCCAGCTCTTCCGCACGTGACGGATAGTCTACGTTGATGAGGAACATGAACCGATCCAGTTGTGCTTCGGGCAGCGGATAGGTGCCTTCCTGTTCGACCGGGTTTTGGGTCGCCAGCACAAAGAAGGGCGGCTCAAGCGGGTATGGTCGGCCGACGACAGTGACACGGTGCTCCTGCATGGCCTCCAGCATCGCGGCCTGTGTTTTTGCCGGAGCACGGTTGATTTCATCGGCGAGCACAATGTTGGCAAAGACTGGCCCTTTGACGAATTCGAATTCGCGGCGGCGATCCTGTGTTTCCTGGAGAATGTCTGTGCCGGTGATGTCCATCGGCATCAGGTCAGGCGTAAACTGAATCCGGCTGAAGCTAAGTGACATCGTTTCGGCAATCCGACTCACCAGCAGCGTCTTCGCTAGTCCCGGGACACCCATGAGCAAGGCATGACCACGCCCAAACAGGCAGATCGCCAGTTGTTCGATCACCAGTTCCTGCCCCACGATTACCTTAGACAACTCCCCCTTGAGCCTGCCGTAAACATAGCGGAGTTCATCGATCGCAGCGACATCATCAGACTGAAGTGAGGATGCCACCATTGTACTAGAAGACATGTTTGTCCTGTTATTCAAGGAAATGATAGCGACAATCGTTAAACCCGATCAGTCCTCGTCGCGGCCGACCGGCTCGCGGACGATCTTACCTATTCAGCGAGCTGAAACTGAAAGCTGCCGCCCTGATTTGTCATTGGAATTTCAAGGACTTGATTGGCCTGATTTGCGCGAAAAAAGTCTTTCAACTGTTTCCAGACTGCTTGCTGTGGTTCGGTAAGTAGTTCTTTAAGCTTTGGCTCTGGAACTCGATGCAACGGATAAGCGAGAAGAATGAGTTCGCGAGCGTAATCGTCGTATGGTGATTTCAGGAGATTGAGAGGCAACACGGCTTCCGTCAATTCCAAAGCAGACGCGCGCTGCTCCGGCAGCATCCACAACTCTTGGTCGAGCAATGCTGTCACGGCATTTGCTTGCGCACCTCGCATGGCGGAACGGTGATCCCCCGCTAGTTGATCCGCGTTGACGGCACGGATTGCATCTAGCCAAATCTCGTTGCTGTCAAGCCCATCGACCGAGATGTGTTGCGACGAAAACGCAAAGTTGCCCTGATTCTGCCCCATCTGGGCCTGCATCTGATCAATCGTCTGCTGCGTGGACTCTCTCCACTCGGCAACCGCAACTGTCGTGGCACCTTTGCTGGCTAAGCTGAGGTAGGCGGACTGTTCTGGTGTAAGTTTCGCCGATCGTTCAAGGTGACCGATCCTTACCGCGGCTGCATGCAAATAAATTTGCCGCTGCATGATGGCTGCCAGCCTTACATTTTCAGCCCATTGTTCCACTCCTTCGGAAGACTGGAACATGACGTAATTTTGATTTCCGTTTGGGTTGTTCGATGTCAGATCCTTGAGCCGATCTTGTTGTTGAAGATCCAGACAATCTAGCTTAATCTTCGTCTGAATCTGACTGAACGACTGATATGGAAGACAGTAAGCTTGACCAGTAAAAGAATAGAAGGGAACCGTGACGAGTTCCGGACTGGCAGTAAGTTCTTCAAACATCTTTTGACGTTGTTCGGCTGTCAGAAATAATTCCTGATCAAACAGCATCACCACGTACTTTCGAAATGCGGATCGTTGAAACTCTGTGCGTTCAGTATCAGCGATGTGGAGTTGCGATTTCTGTGCGTTGTTGAGAATTTTCTCGTCAATTTCATGTAGCATCTGGGTGCTGAATTTTTCCCCAACGCTGTCAGGTTGCACGAACAGAATTGGCGTCGCCTCACCGAGCGAACGGTTCTGCCGAGTTGGATCGTCTGCCTTTGCGTATCTTTCGCTTTCAGCCTTGACCATCTCCGTCGTTAGCTCCGCAAGTTGAGCTTGCTGGTTCTGGGCGAGCTGACACGTTTGCGTCACCCATGACTGCACAGCTGCCGCAAGTGCTTGGGTGCGGTCCGCATGCGATTTCTGGTCGGCTTCAGTCGGGGTGAGTTTCTGCTGGGGAGCTCCGATGTCGCGCATCAAGCCAATCATCGGCACCGGTGCCGGGTTTTGGCCAGAAAGTTCGCGGAGTGCGTCACCAAAGACTCTGCCGATCTCTGAAATCAGCTTCTCGTCCTGCATGATCGACGCCGGTGCAGCCAACGCACATACCCACAGCACGATGCGTGGCAGGATGCAGAAGAAAAAGAATAAACTCATGGAGATTCCAACCTGCTTGCTCAAACTCGATCACTGCCTGTTCAGGCCAGTTTCGAGATTGTGTTGCGGAAACCCGCCTCTGGCAAGCGGATCGTAGGATTTTCGCAAGACTTCTGTTTGCCAATGCAGTTAAATCCCCGATTGACCCCGCTGCCCAACGATTTCTGAGACAAGGCATTTCCTCTATTTTGTCTGATATTCTCCGAAAGTAGTCGGGAGTTTGGTGATGCCGAACACTAGCGGCTGAAAGTTCTCGCCGGGATTTTTGCGGTCGATGTGCTGGGTTTCGCCGTGCTCAGCAATCACCTGCATGCTGTCGTGAGGACTCGGCCGGATGTCGTGAAAACAGGGTCGGATGCCGAACTTGCCGTGCGTTGGTGGAACCTGTTTCCACAACGGCGTTTGCAAGATGGTTCTCCAGCTGAACCTAAGGCACCAGAACTCCATCATATTCGCAGCGATACCTCAGCCTTCTAGGAGAAACGCAAGCGACTGTCGAATGTGTCATCGTTTATGAAGTGTTTATCCGAACCGATCGCGAAGCGTGGAAACCGTGAAGAAGATGTGACGGGGCATTTTGGGGAAGCGGGTTACAAGGTACAGCCGCTACTGGATGATATGCCGCTCGCCGCGTGTCTGGCGTATGTGGACCTGAATCCGAATTCGCGGAGGGATTGCGTTGACGACGGAGACCAGTGATTTCACCAGCGTGCTGGAACGTATCGTGGATCGGCAATCGGCGGTGGATATTGAAGACACATCGCAAGCCCCCTCATCCGGCCTAGCGGCCACCTTCTCCCCCGGTGCGATGATCGTACCACACATCTTTCTTGACGCATCGGAGTCCGATCCGGTTTTGAACAATTCGCTTGTCCCCAATTCGCTTGTAAAAACAGCTCTCCGCCATTCCTGTTGTAAACAGGTGAAAATGAGGCTTTACCACAAAGGCACAAAGGTACAAAGCCACGAAGGCACAAAGATCATTGCGTCAGGCATTTGTGCTGCTTCGTGTCTTTGTGCCTTTGTGGTCGGCACCTTCAGATCAACAGGATTTCCATTTCGCCACGGAAACATTCTTCA
>QWQG01000040.1 GCA_003670925.1 Planctomycetota bacterium
AGAGCCCCGAACTGCCAAATCTTACAAAGCATTGCTTGAGAACACTTTGCGACGGCGAAAAGACAACGACAAAACTCAGCTTGTCACGAAGGGAGTTCCTTTCGGGGAGGGGCAGCTAATCATGCATGAATCAGCGGGAAAGCAGCACATGCGTATCAATGAGCAATTTCATTCGATGCCGACTCCGAAGGCATCAGCCAACTCAGGTGGCAGAGTGTCAAAGTCGTCAGCGATCACTACTCGCCCTTTCCACATACCACCGCGCCGTTTCAACTTCTTCGGTTCAATATCGACTACCTCAATTCTGACTGTTGTTCCTTCCGGAAGACTGACCGGTTCATCAGGAACAATCACACCGTTTTGAAAATGTCCGCGAATCACCATTCTTTTCTCCCTGGATTTCACTTCGGACCATAACCAAATCAATTTCGATGTCGAAGCCCACGCAATTCGATGGCTGCGGAGAGAAAGTCGTGATGGAATGTGGCCTCCAAACACAGGGGATGGGGCGACGGATGGCTATTTTTCGCCGGTTCGTTCTTTCTCTCCGGCTCCGCTTTGGCGTATAATCGCGGTATGACCGCGAAACTGACGAAAGAACTTGCCGCCGCTCTGCACGCGACCGGGGATCACGAACTCGAAGTCGTCGATCCCGATACGTTGCGAGTTTATTTCATTGTCGAGAGTGAAGTGCACCGGCAGGCGATGGATGCTCTTCGCCGCCAGCAGGATCGCGATGCAATCGCCTAGGGAATTGCGGAGATGGAAACCGGTCAGGGGATTCCACTTGCGGAAGCATTCGATGACATTCGAGCAGCCCTCAGCCTGCGGCAACGGCAGCAGTGAGCTCTCGTCTGATTATTCTGCCGCAGGCCAAGGCGGACGTGCTGCGTAACGCGGAGTGATGGGCGCTCCATCACTCATCAGAGCAAGCCGCGCGTTGGTTGGACACGATCCAGTCTCAATTGGAATCGGTCGCTGATTTCCCACAAAGCCATTCGCTCTCAGCCGAGAACGACGAGTTCCCGTACGAAATCCGCGACAAGCTCCTTGGACTCGGTTCGCGGCCCGGTTAGAGAGCCGTCTTCACGATCAAGGACGACACGGTCTATGTCCTGACCGTACAGCGGGCCGCTCAGGATACTCTGAGGCCGGATCAGGTCGATCCTCCGCCCTCAAGGTAACGCGCCCGTTGGAACGGATGGCAGAAGAGTGGATCGGCAAGGGAAAGTGAAACACGAAATGAGCAAGAAGCATATTCAACCCGACGACAGGATTGGCCTCAAACTGACGCAGGCTGAGCGTTCGTTGTTGCTCGAAGGTCTCACCCTCCTGCCCTCCAAATTCGAGGACGCCGTCAAGGGTACGCCGGCCAAAGAGCCAGTCATGCTGACGCTTGACGATCTGGGAGAACTCGGCGGCTACATTGCCGCCGATGCCAACCACACACAAGACAAGAAGAAGGGCAAAAAGCTCGACGCTATCTTCCAGAAGATCCAGAAGTTGCTCGGTACGCACACCGACGAAGAGCCACCCCAGACAATCACCTTCGACGACGCCATGAAATCCAAGGCGTTCAGCGACAATGCGGTGCAAGTGGCGGAGTTTGCAGCGACGGCGCTGATGGCTGCTGAGTCGATGGGCATCAAGACAAAGCCGCTCGAACATTTCTACCTGTCGCCGGCCCAGCGGGAGGTGCTGCTGGGCGTGCCTGACATCTCAAAGTCGATCAAGGCGAAGCTAAAGAAAGTCAACGCATCCTTCACCATCGCCGAAGTCGCCAGCATGACCATGTCACTGGTTGAAACTTCAATCGAAGGTACACCCCGGCAGCAGGTTGCCGCTCTGATGGTCGTCAATCATCTCACAGAGCGGCTCCAGGCGGGGATCCCTGGATTCGGCGAATCGAAACCTCGAACGGCGAAAGAGCCAAAGACCAAAGCGGATTCCCACACCATCTACCAGTTCAGGATCACGCTCCGTCGTTCAAAGCCGCCGATCTGGCGAAGAATTCAGGTCGCAGACTGCACTCTCGATAAACTCCACGAGCATATCCAAACGGCGATGGGCTGGACCAACTCTCATCTGCACCAGTTCGAAATCAAAGGCAAACGCTACGGTGATCCCGAGTTAATCGTCGATGGATTCGACGATTCCAACTGCGTCGATTCGACCCGTACTCGAATCAGCAAGATCCTGCCAAAAACCGGCAAGCGATTCAGCTTCACCTACGAGTACGATTTCGGCGACGGCTGGGACCATGAAATTCTGTTTGAGGGCTGCCCGCAGAAAGAACCTCGTAAGAAATATCCGCTGTGCATTGAAGGTGAGCGAGCCTGTCCGCCGGACTGGAGACTGATGCGATGAGCAGGCGGCATTGCTGATGGTCGATCCTCCGATTCGGAAGTTGTTGCTTCCGGAAATCGCCATTGAAAAATTTGCGATGGACTCAACTCTCACGGAGTACGCGATGTTTGGTGAGGACAAGAACGAGTTATTCGGCCACGTGTGCGAAGTTGATCTGGCAGCGAAGTTTTCACTTTGATTTTGGGCGGAATGCGACGATTTGGGCAGGGTTAGTTTCCAAGCGTGGCCCACCGATCAGATCAATGCAGTAGGGGATGGCGGGCATCACGGCGTCAAGGCATTCGCTGATGGCTTTTGGTTGGCCGGGTAGATTGACGATCAGGCAAGAACCACGAATTCCGGCGGTCTGGCGACTCAAAATGGCGGTAGGGACTTTTTCTAGGGACACTTTTCGCATAAGTTCCCCGAAGCCGGGCATCATTTTTTCGCAGACGTCGGCTGTCGCATCGGGAGTCACATCGCGGAGCGCCGGGCCCGTTCCTCCAGTGGTAATAATCAGGCAGCAGTGCAATTCGTCCGTCATTTTTCGCAGGCTGGATGCGATCAACTGACGGTCGTCGGAAATCACGAGATACTCTTCGAACCACTCTGAAACCAGCGTTTTTTGCAGGTATTGGCTGATTGCGGGACCGCCCAAATCTTCGTATTCACCTCGACTGGCTCGGTCTGATACGGTGAGCACACCAATTCGGGTCGTTGTTTGCATCGCGAGGAACTTAAACGGACATGTCGGGTGACTCAACCGGCGGAGATTTGTGCCACCTAGAAATCCGGATGAGTCCGCTTCGGAAAGCTTCCCAATCATGGCAGTCTGTCTATCATGCAGCAACTCGGTGCAGCAAAACATCCCGAAAACGGTCATGAGATTCTGCTGATTTTTTGTTACACTTCGGCCGCTCGTTCTAACCTCCAGCAAAGTTGCTCTCACAGAGCTGACTGAAAATGCCAAACACAACTTCAATTCCGTCTTCGGCTCCTGCGTTTTTGGAGTCGTTGGATTCAGATACCGCGTTAAGTCCCGCGGCCGGAACTCAACCCGCAAAAATCCAGATTCAGTTGGGCGCTCAGAACCTTGAGTTTGCCGAATCGCAACTGGAAAACTTTCTCAGTGATCGCAACTCTGTGTCACCGGACTGGCGGGAGTATTTCGACGACCTGAAGGTTGTCGATTCTGGCATGACAGCGGAAAATCTGCAGGTACCGTTTCAGGCTCATAGTATTTTTCGCCGATCGACCGAAGTGCGGGTTGATCCGTCAACGTCGGACGCCGTCATCCTTCAGGAGCGTCTCGACCAGTTAATCCGTAGCTACCGCGTGCGTGGCCACATTATTGCGAAGATCGATCCGCTGAACGCCGAGCGTCCGCAACCAGCTGAACTGGATCCTGCGTTCTACGGATTCACCGACGAGCATATGAGTCGCAAATTTTCGACTCAATGGTCTGGCGGTCCGGATACGCGGACGTTGCGGGAAATGTTGACGTGGTTGCAGACGACGTACTGTCGATCGATAGGTGTTCAGTTCATGCACATCGACAGCATGCAGGTGCGTCAATGGCTTCAGGATCGGATGGAGCGCACGGCAAATCGCTTGAAGCTATCGCGTTCGGAGCAGATCCGGATTCTGGAACGACTGAGTGATTCGGTGGTTTTTGAAGAGTTTGTGCAGAAGAAATATGTCGGTGCCAAGAGTTTTTCGCTGGAAGGTGCAGAGAGTCTAGTTCCGCTGTTGGACATGGCGATTGAGCGGGCAGGAAGTCAGGGCACGGAGTTGATCGTGTTGGGCATGGCGCATCGTGGTCGACTCAACATTCTGGCCAATATCATGGGCAAGAAGCCGTCAAAAATCTTTCGTGAGTTTGATGACGTCGATCCGCAACTCAAAATGGGTCGTGGAGACGTGAAGTATCATCTTGGATACAGTACGGATCGGATGACTTCGTCCGGTCAGAAAGTTCATCTAACGCTGTGCTTCAATCCGAGTCATCTGGAGTTTGTGAATCCCGTGGCGATGGGACGACTGCGTGCCAAGCAGGATCGGAGCGGCGATAGTGACCGTCGCAAAAGCTGCGTCATTCTGATTCACGGCGACGCGGCGTTTGCGGGCGAAGGCGTCAGTCAGGAAACGTTGAATCTGAGTGAACTACCTGGTTATCAGACGGGCGGCACGGTCCACATCATTGTGAACAATCAGATTGGTTTCACGACGTCACCCTCTGATGCCCGTTCGTGCACTTACGCGACCGATGTCGCCCGGATGCTGCAGATCCCGATCTTCCATGTGAATGGAGAAGATCCGGAAGCCGTTGCTCAGGTGGTGCATCTCGCGATGGACTTCCGCGCGAAGTTTCATCGTGACGTAATTATTGACATGTACTGTTTCCGGAGGCGTGGCCATAACGAAGGCGATGAGCCTGCGTTCACACAGCCCGTCATGTACAAACTGATCCGCAGTCGCCAGACAGTATTCAACAGCTTCTTGGATTCACTCGTGTCACTTCGCGAAGTGTCGAAAGAAGAAGGTGCAGAGATCGTTGCACGGCGTGGCCAGATGCTGGAGGAAGAGTTACTCGAAGCCCGCACGGACGGTTTTAGGTATCTAGAAGAAAGTGGCGGCGGCATGTGGAAAGGTTACTTCGGCGGAGATTGGCGTGAAGCTGATTCCCCTGCAACCGCCGTGGCAACAGATCTGATCCAACGCGTCATGAGCAGTTTGACGACGCCACCGGAAGGTTTCACACCACACGCCAAAGTGGAGTTGGTTTTGAAGTCGCGCCGTGAGATGGCCGCTGGTGACAAACCATTCGACTGGGGTGGTGCTGAAATCGCCGCTCTGGGAACTCTTGTGGCTGAAGGCACGCGCTTGCGTTTCAGTGGTCAGGACGTCCGACGCGGTACGTTCAGTCATCGCCATGCGGTCCTCTACGATGCCAATGATGGTCAGGCTTGGATGGGTTTGCAAGATCTGACTGCGTGTCCTGAGCGTGTCGAGATTTTCAATAGTCCGCTTTCCGAAGTCGGCGTTCTGGGTTTTGAATATGGCTACAGCTTGGACTGTCCTGACGGCCTCGTCATGTGGGAGGCGCAGTTCGGCGACTTCGTCAATGTGGCTCAGGTAATCATTGATCAGTTTATTGCCAGTGGCGAAGACAAGTGGAAACGTCTGAGCGGCATCGTGCTGCTGCTGCCGCACGGAATGGAAGGGCAGGGGCCCGAGCATTCGAGTGCGCGGCTAGAGCGATTTTTGGCGATGGCGGCTGAGGACAATATTCAGGTTGTCAATCCAACGACGCCGGCGCAGTATTTTCACATGCTCCGGCGTCAGGCGCTTCGCCGCTGGAAAAAGCCGCTGATCGTAATGACGCCCAAAAGCCTACTGCGGCACAAAGATGCCGTATCTTCGTGTTCCGAACTGTCACATGGGGAGTTTCACGAAGTCCTGCCGGATGTTGCGAAATCTCCGGAAGATGTGCAGCGAATCCTCCTGTGTTCGGGCAAGGTTTATTACGATCTGGCCGCTTATCGGGACGAAGCCAAACGTGATGACGTGGCGATCATTCGGCTGGAACAGCTCTATCCATTTCCGGCAAAGACACTGGAAGAAGTGTTATCGAAATATCCCAAGAGCGCTGCTTTGTTCTGGGTTCAGGAAGAACCTCGCAACATGGGAGCATGGGGTTACTTAAGAACTCGTTTCGGCGAACGTCTGCTGGAACAGTATCCTTATCGTGGAATCTGTCGTCCGGAATCCGCCAGCCCGGCTACGGGTTCCGCGACAAGTCATAAGATCGAACAGCAAAACATTCTGAAGCAGGCATTTGAACTGTTATGAGCACGCAGGACATTGAAATCAAAGTTCCTCAACTGGGTGAATCCATTTCTGAAGCCATGGTCGGCGAATGGTACGTCAAAGAAGGTGCGTACGTCGCCGTGGATGCCAGAGTTGTGGGACTGGAAACCGACAAGGCGACGTTTGATATCCCTGCGCAGGCGGGTGGTATCGTCACTAAAATTCTGAAACACGCAGGCGAGACGGCTACAATTGGCGAAGTCATCGGCTTTTTGCGCCGGGCTGAAACGCCAGTGGCCAGTGCGGCTCCCACAATCGCTCCGGCCGGGTCATCTGCAGTCGCGTCTGGCGTGAAGTCGGCGGATGTTCACGTTGGCGGGCATGTAATGCCGGCGGCGGAGCGGATGCTGGCAGAGCACAAACTTCCGGCCGGTTCAGTCCAAGGCACCGGGCCAAGTGGCCGTGTGTTGAAGGAAGACGTTATGCGGACGGTCCAAACGGCAGCAGCGCCGGTACGCGTCGGTGGGATTCGTGAAACTCGCAAAATGCCGCTCAGCCCGATTCGGCAAACGATCGCCAAGCGTCTGGTTGAAGCACAGCAGACCGCAGCATTGTTGACGACGTTCAATGAAGTCGACATGTCGGCGATCAAAAAATTGCGGGAATCGTACAAGGACGTGTTTGAAAAGAAATACGGAGCGAAACTCGGCTTCATGTCGTTTTTCGTTCGCGCGGTCGTATCAGGACTGCAGCAGTTTCCGCAAGTGAATGCGCAGATGCATGGTCGCGAACTTACGTATTTCAACTATTGTGATATCGGGATCGCAATAGGCGGTGGCAAAGGACTTGTTGTCCCCGTGTTGCGGAACGCCGAAAACATGAGTTTTGCGGACATTGAACTGGCCATCATTGAGCTGGCGGGTCGAGCCAAGAATAACAAGATCACGCTCGAAGAACTGGAGGGCGGCACGTTCACGATTACGAACGGCGGTGTCTACGGTTCGTTGCTCTCCACACCGATCGTGAATCCTCCTCAAAGCGGCGTCCTTGGTATGCATGGCATCTTTGACCGACCTGTCGCTGTGAATGGTGAAGTGGTGATTCGGCCGATGATGTATCTGGCGTTGACTTACGATCATCGTGTCGTCGATGGCCGCGAAGCCGTATCGTTTCTGAAGGTCGTGAAGGATTTGATTGAAGATCCAACACGCTTGATTCTGGAAGTTTGACGGAGTTCTGCAAGCTGTCCGGCGCCGCGCTGGAGTGCAGCCTTCGGGCTGCCCGCGAATGAACGCGAATTGTTTCTCAAGCTCATTCGCGCACATGAGCGAGATTTGCGGGCAAACTCTTCGTGACTTTTTTACCTAACCGCAAGCAGGTTGAAGCCTGTGCTCCCACAAATTCAGGTTTGCAAAAATGTCTGAAGCGTTTGATCTGATCGTTGTTGGTGCTGGTCCTGGTGGCTATGTGGCGGCAATTCGTGCGTCACAACTCGGGATGAAAGTCGCCGTTGTGGAACGCGAAAAACAGCTTGGAGGAACGTGTCTGCGGGTTGGTTGTATCCCCAGCAAGGCATTGTTGGAAACCAGTGAGTTGTATGAGCAATCGCAGAAGCACTTCGCGGAGCGGGGGCTTGTTGTGCAGGGCGTGTCGGTGGATATTGCCCAGATGATGAAGCACAAAGACGGCGTCGTGAGCACGCTGGATGGGGGAATTCAGGGGCTCTTGAAAAAGCATAAGATTGCGAGGTTCTTCGGCCACGGAAAGCTGAAAGGCGCGGGTCTTGTGGAAGTGGTCGGCGAAGCGCCGGCAACGCTGACAGGGAAAAAAATTCTGATCGCCACAGGCAGTGTTTCAGCGACATTACCAGGGATGCAGCCGGACGGTGATCGAATCGGCACGAGTACTGAAGCGCTTGCTTGGCCAGAAGTGCCACAGCACTTGGTTGTGATCGGTGCGGGCGTGATCGGGCTGGAACTAGGAACTGTCTGGCGTCGATTAGGGTCGCAGGTCACGGTGCTGGAATACCTGCCTCGTATTTTGCCGGGTGTCGACGAACAGGTGGCAACCGAAGCCAAGAAGATCTTTGAAAAGCAGGGACTCACATTTAAGCTGGGAACCAAGGTGACATCCGTCACGGCAGGCGGACAGATCTGTACGATTCAGATGGAAGGTGCGGATTCGATCACCTGTGATCGCGTCCTCATCGCAGTGGGGCGCAAGCCTTGTACTGACAGTTTGGGACTTGAAGACGCGGGCGTGCGGACGGACAAGCGCGGCTTTATTCAGGTCAACGCGGGTTACCAGACGAGTGCGACTGGCGTCTACGCGGTGGGCGATGTGATTGGGGGAGCCATGCTGGCCCACAAGGCAGAAGAAGAAGGCATCGCGTGTATTGAGAAGATGGCGACGGGTCACTGTCATATCAATTATGGCACGATCCCCGCGGTCATATACACCCAACCCGAGATTGCGTCCACCGGGGCCAATGAGGACGCATTGAAAGCAGCTGGCGTCAAATACAAATCTGGGCGGTTCAGTTTCGCAGCGAACGGTCGCGCGCGTGCAGCGGGACACACTGATGGCTTCGTTAAGATCCTCGCCGACGAAGTCACGGATCGCGTTCTGGGAGTCCACATCATTGGAGCGCATGCGGGAGAACTGATCCACGAAGCCGCTGTTGCCATGGAATTCGGTGCCAGCAGTGAAGACATCGCTCGTTGCTGCCACGCACATCCGACGTTATCCGAAGCGATTAAAGAAGCAGCCCTAGCCGTGGACAAACGGGCCATTCATGCCTAAACGAATCTCCGTTTGGTTGATCGGGTGCGCGACGGGGAATGGCCTCGCCAAAGTATGTTTGTTTCGTCACACTTCGCGCCTCGGGTGGCATACCGCATGGGTGATGCCGAGATTTTTGAGCGAATGAAAGTGTGTGATGGAACGAGAATATGTGTATGCGGCGATTCTGGGAGTCGTGCAGGGGATTGCGGAGTTCTTGCCGATCAGTTCCTCAGGACATCTGGTGATCGTGGAAGCATTGCTGCGCGAGTTTTCGTCGGCACCGATGCCGTCATGGCTGAAGGGCATGACGATGAATGTGGCCCTGCATTTCGGAACTCTGCTGTCGATTGCGGTGGTCTATTGCAAAGACCTGCTGGAACTGCGGAAGAATGAGCGACTCCTCATGATGATTGTGTTGGCCTCGGTGCCGGTCGGAGTGGTTGGTTTGATGTTCAAGGATCAAATCGAAGCGATGTTCGACAGTACGTTGGCGGCAGGATGCTGTCTGTTGGTAACAGCCGCATTTCTGTTGATGGCCAAAAAATGGCAAAGTGGAACGACGGATCTGGACCGGCTCTCGGTATGGGCGGCGTGGGTCATCGGGATCTTCCAGGCGATCGCCATCCTTCCCGGAGTTTCCCGCGCGGGGAGTACCGTGGCAGCGGGGCTTGTTTGCGGATTGAAGCGACCTGACGCAGCTCGATTTTCGTTTTTCATTGCGATTCCGGCGATTGGCGGGGCGACGCTGTTGGAACTGCTCAAGATTCTGGAAGGCAAAGTTGCCGTGGATATTGCATGGCAGCCGATGCTGCTGGGCGCGGTGATCAGTTTTGTGGTGGGGGTAGTGTGTCTGCGTTGGCTGATTCGGCTGCTGGTGGCCGACCGCCTGCACTGGTTTGCGATTTACTGTCTGATCGTTGGGAGTCTGACAATTTTGTGGCAATCCGGGTTATTGGTGCGGTAACATCTGCACGGATGGTTTGTCCGAAAGCGGCCCCGGCGATCGCCAGAAATCCAGCGGCAATTGAGACGACGGTTGGCCACTGCAAGCGTTTGCGGCTGAAGACTTGAACCTGTGAACCATCGCTCGGGCGGCAACTGGCGATCGCGACGGTTGGCTGCGACTGGCCAGTGAACCCCTGCAGGAAATCCGTGCGAGCGGTATTCAAGAGTTTTTCCATTTCGTCGGACGTGGGGAGTGGATTGGGCGCACCAACCATCGGCGAATCTTCTGGCTGTGAGTGTGTTAAACCGGCGATCAGGTCGGCCCGCAGCACGGTCTCGAGTTCGCCGCTCAGAACGTTGCGGACGTCTCCTAAAAACTGGGGCAATTCGCCTTCGGAGCTAGCCACCGTCACGCTGCGGCGTGTTTCGCAGTCCGCGGGGAAAGGCGCGGCAAATTGGAGTGTCGTGGATGCAAAACCATTTTTGGCATGTTCGCTCAGCCAACGAATCTGAATCACGGTCACTAATTTCGTGATGTTCACCGTCACTTTTTCGCGTGCAGCGCCTTCCCATCTAAGCAATTCTGTGGTCTCCAATTCAGTGACGACCGTTCCCTTGGGGATAATTAACGAGCAGCGTGCAGGTGTGCGGGTTGCAAAAATAATGAGTGTCGTCTGACCAACTGCCGACTGATTTGGATTGGACCACAGCATCGAATCTGACACCGCAAATAAGGCGCGTACCGGTTCGGTTTTTGGAACATCGGCCACCGTATTCAAGGGAACGATCAATTGCAGGCTCGCCCCAGACAGTTCCACCGCGTCTTCGAAAATACGTACTTTCAAGGCAGCCAAATCTTTGCCGAAAGCCAGCGCGCTAAAATCCTTCAGCCATGCCGGAATCACTGTGTTTCCGTCCGCGACGTTGCTTGCGTTCAGTTTGCTGTCGAGTGGAATCAGCCAGCGTGTTGTCCATTGAATGCGGTCGGAAATCTCGGGCCATGGAAAGGTTACGGATGTTGCGCTGCGTTGAGCTTCCGGAATCGGTAGGCTCCAGACAATTGCGAAATCCGGCTGATCAAAGAGTTCTCGAATGACTTCTTGGCTCGCGATGAACTCATTGCCTTCGCGAATCAAGGGGAATTGTCGGCCAGCGACGAGAACAGCAGGTTCTGTCAGAAACTCCGGATCGCCGGCAAACTTCATTTCCAGCGGGCCAAGACTGCCCGACCATTGAGACAGATGGACGATAAAAGCAGCCTGATCGACAGCCCGCATGACGGCAATTGAGCCGAATGGTTCCACAGGCCGCAGACGTTGGAGCACAATGGGGTCGGATTCATCGAGAATCTGCATTCTGACGGGAATGCGCGGCAGGAGCAGATCATTGATCACGATGCGTTCATTTGGGACAGCGGTCCCCAGTTTTTCAAACGCCAACCCAAGGCCTTCCTGATCGGTCAGCTCGAGACGCGATTCCAGAATCTGAGCGTCGTGGACATGCGGACTACGGAGCGAGATTCGAGTATCGTCCGGACGTAAAAGTTGTCGTCCGGATATCTTGAGAACGTGCAAACCGGTGGTACCTTCCTTCAACTGCACGACCAGTCGATCACCACGGCGGTGCCACGTCGCAAGGCGATTCGCTTCACCGGCCGTGACCTGCACATCGGTGATTTCAATGTCGGAGCTGATCGTCAAGCGATGGCGAAATACGGGCAGCACCGAAGTGTCAATATCGACCTGACACTTCCAGTCAATCCGTTGATTTTGCAGGACAAAACTTTGATTGATTTGCACTTCGTTCAGGCTATTGCGTGCTGCGAGGCGGACCATGCATTCGTGAATTCCGCTGGGGACGCTGAAGACGCTGTCGGAACGCTGCAGCCATTGTCCCCATGCAGGTTGGGCGTCGGCAAAAGCGAGGGTCGTGATCTGATCGTCGTCAATCGGCAAGACTGAGAAGACGGGATTGACGCGCACAGCCAGCAATAAATTCGGGGAGACCACACAGTCTGCGAATTGAATCAATTCGGCGATTGGAATTCGCCGCTGCTGGAGTGGTGATGCTGCAAGCGACATGAGTTGCAACGACAGTACAAACTCGTTTCCAATGGCGTTTGGCAGCAGAATTGTGGCGATCTTACCCTGCGTGGACCACAATATGTCTCCTCCGTTGACACTCTCGACAGAAACCAATTGATAACCCTGAGGCACAGCATAACGCACTTCAGGGGCGAGCGGATTCCAAGCGGAAAAGCGGCAGAAGCAGGAGAGGATAGGTTGTTCGGAGACGACTTCGGCAATGGTCAGGATATCAACATGGGCTAGTTGTGGACTGCCTTTCTCGATCCCCGCCTGAAACAATCGAATGTCGATGCCTTCCGACATTGCGAGGCTGTTCAGGCGAATTGCCCCAGCAGTCGGTACCCATTGGACGACACCCGCTGGAGTCTGGGCACGGACGCCGGTAAACAGTCCATCTGGCGCGGAGACTTTGATGTCAGCGATCGGACAGGGCAGAGCGGGCAGGCGAAACTGCAAACCGGAAGCTTGGCGTGTCGTCACGGGCCGCAAGCGACATTCGATCTGATGCACCGTGAAGGCGGCGCGTGGTCCCGCATCGACAGCAGTGGACGTCACGGCGGCGTTGGAGAGTTCGTCGCCAAATGGATCGTCTGCAAAATGTGCCAGCGCGCGGGGCGGCAGGAGTGATGAAGCAGGGACGGGGATCAGGATGATATTTGGTCCCTCAGGTTCGGGCAGCACTTTGTTACCATCGATTGTGCATTGCACCAGTCGGGAACCCTGCAACGGAATTCGGAGATAGCATAGTTCGTCGCCGCTCACGGCAGCCACCTCCAGTCTGAGCAGCAATTCGACAGATTCCGCTGATTCCGCAACGATCTCCGTATGCAGCGACGTCACAACGGCAGCGGGCAACGCAGATTGTTCCGCACCAATTTTGTTTTGCCATTTGTCGAGGACCGTTTTTCTGACATATGCGACGTCACTATCCGGCAGTGGGATCTCCGGCAACAGCACATCCGGCAGAATTTCAGGGCCTTGCCGAACGGCCAAATTGCTTACGGATGCTCCTGCATCCGCGGGCTGTTGTCCGCAGGATGGGTGGCTGATGGCCAGCAGCAAAATTGCCACCGAAGTCGATTGCACAAAACTGCGTCGACTGCCCAATTGCCACCATTGACAGTGTCCAACCGTGATGACGGCGAGGCCGATCAGCAGCCCCCAGAATGTTCCCGTGAGGATTGCTGCAATTGAAGCGGTCGCGAGGAAGCGGAGTCCTAGGAAGGTGAACGCCGTGAATGCATACGCCACGCGATACTCGAGGACCTTTCTCCGCAACGTGATGCTAAACGCTACCATCAGTAACGCCATGCCGACGGCAATCGCAATTCGACGACGCACCAGCGTGACCTGTATCGTAATTGGTATTTCCGACTGTGCCGGATCGATGAGTGTGCGCTGCTGCCAGTCCTGGGCAGCTGCGAGTCGCCAGTGTGCGATAAAACTGCGAATTTCCGCCGGCGCGTTGGTGCCTAGAATTGGCGGCAAATTACCTTGTGCTGATTCAGTAACAGCCAACATGCGATCCAGAATATGCAGGACCTCGGGCGAATCGGAAGCGGCAAACTTGGTCGCGGCGGCCCGGAGTTCAAGTTTGGGGCTTACGAGGAGATGATGTGTACATTGTGGCACAGAAAGTTCGCGCAGAAAGAGGCGGGGAAGTTCGCGAGTCCCGGTACCTAGTCGTTCTGCCGATTCAGTCCATGTCAACAGAACCTGGCAGGCAACCGCAGAAGTAGGCAGGGGGATGGAAAACCGGCTGTCTGTTTCTTGTAACTGCACTCGATGGCCGTTCACAAGAACTAATGGTCGAACGCCTAGAGGCAAAGCGAGCGGCAAGGAGTTCTGGGCCGCATTGCGGCTGACGTTGGCGATGGCGAGAATTTGCAGATTCAGACCATCTCGGCGTTCATCAATCAAGTGCAGCATGTGCATGTCGATCGTCTGACTGTCCTGCAGGCTTGGGTTCTGTCCCAGTACCAGCCGCACGACTGCAGGCACAGAAGAAAGCTCCCACGCGGTCGCTTGATCGTCAGGACTTGCAGTTGTTGAATTCTCGGCCGCCGCCGGCTTCAATCCCGGCGATGTGAGTTGTCCTTCATGCGACGAGAACAGTTGCAGCGTTCCGTGAATCGGCAGATCCATGTCGGGCATCGGAATCGTCGCGATGATATCGAGGCCGGCAGGTTGTCTGGATTCGCAGCGAATGACGGTGGCGACACCTGATGGGCGTCCTGCTAGGTTCAGCGACCATCGCCGCCATTCCTGCGATTCGCCAGTCACGTCGTCGCGTCGTGCCAGAATTGGTTCACCGTCCATGGACCACCGCAATTCATGTGCGGCGCGAAACGGGGTCAACAGCGTCAGAGATTCACCAAACTGCTGATCGGTACGCAACACAATTCGCGATGTTTCGACGATTGTTCCCTCCACAATCCGCACGGCGTGTTCCAGTTCAATGGCGTCACCGTGTGGCGTGTCGGCAGCGATCAGATTCGTTGATTGGGAAGCTCCGATTGCGTAGAACTGTCCGCCGCTGGTCAGTTTCGATTCAGGGAGCCATGGCATTGAACGGCGGACTTCCTCTGTTGTGCGCAAAGGTCGTCCGGCGCTCCAGTGACGTTGCAATTCGGTACTAAGCGTGAACGCGGGCGGAAACACCACGACAGCATTAAGTCGTTCGATGCGGCGATTTTCTGCGAGCGGCAGATTAATCGTGCGTGTGTCTGAGATATCAGATTGGCGAAACTGAATCTCGATGACGCGAGACGCTCCGGGCTCCAGAGACTCTGGTAAATGCAGAGTTAATGGCGAGGTCACTGCTTCAGGATCACGCTGCGGAAATTCAAAGAAAATCGCGCGAGAATCAGACGCATATCGCGCGGCAATTACCTGCCAGTCCCGCGCGACAGGCCACTGCAGTTCTACCACCGAGGCTCCTTCGCATTGCACGTTGACCAAACAGCGAACAGTCGCGAGGCGTCCGGCAGATTCGACGAGCGTGACCACTGAATCTGTCAATCGCGCTTCACTTGTGGACGTGCGCGCGATAGCTGACGCTTCTGGCAAAAACTGCGTGAGCTGATACTCCCGACTTTGATCGGGGCCAGTCACAAGATCGCGTTCCTGAATGCCGACGAGCGTCCATTCGTCAAGCTGTACGGTTTTCGGCATTAAGACGCTGATCTGACCGATGGGTGACTGGATCGGACCTCGCTGTTCGTCGTTACGACTGAACCATTGAGCCAGCGACAGCATGGGCAGTTCCCACGATTCCGTCTGAGGCAAGACGGAGGCTGCCGAGACGTTTAGGATTGTGGATTCTGATCCTTCTGGCAACACCATACTCAGTATCTGTTGCTGGTTCTCTTCAGTCACCTGCCATTCGACCAGACGATTATCTTCGAGCGTGACGTCAGCCACGCGCACTTCGCTGGAAATTCGCGCAGTCAGTCGAACGCGGCCATTGAGTTCCAGTGGTAGGCCAATCTTCCAGCGGGACTTCAAGATGTCACCCACCAACTCATGCGCCGCATTGAACGATGCCAGGGGCAGAGGATCCAACGCCTGCAAGGGGCGTTGTTCGCGGCAACTGAAGGTGAGCCGCGCAGCATCGCTAGGTAGGATTGTCCATTTCTGCAGCTCACCATTTTCGCTAGTGGCCGGCACATGTTCGGGATCGAGCACCAAACTGCCGACACTTGTCAGGAGAATGTTTGGATTCGCCAGCAGTTCAAACCGCGAGATTGTCGCTGCTGGCAGTTCAAGTCGAAACGTGACAACGTCACCGGTGACGAGACCATCCGATGTCCATGCCCCCGTCAGATTTCCGAGAAACCCGGGTTTGAGCAGAAACAGGCGTCGCGCAGAATCGGAAGCTAGCTCGATAGCGCCCTGTTGATCAGTGATTTTGAGCTGTTGTAAGTTCGTTTGTCCAATCAGCAAGGGACGGGTATTGGATGAGCGTGAATCGGGATAGATGTCAAACTCCAGATGTCCCTGCTCCAGATGTGTGCCATTCAGGCGAGCCACATAACGTGCTTCGCGAATCCGAGGCAGGGGCGCAGTGATTGGTGCGGCGTTGCGGTCGTTTTTGAGCAGAGCCTCAAGCTGACTGCGTGGCACGGGCACGTAGTCTTTGCCGGCAACTCGCTGTCGCAGTTCATTCAGGGGCACACGTTCCACGAGCACGCCAGGCATTTCTGTGTCGCGCGCAGCAACTGCGTCGCGCGACACATCGGTCGGGCCTTGCAGGACTGCGAACAGCAACAGATGCAAAAACGTCGTCAAGTTAATCCCCAGCTTGGCTCTCCACGTCGAGGATTGACGCGGAGAACATGTGACGTCAGACCATGGAACTGACGTTGAAATCAGATCTCGCTCCGGACGGAGTTGCTGTAGGTTCGGGCAGTTCCATGTTTGCCTGAGACAGCATTCCCGAATAACCGAAGACCGTTGGATACTCGCCCACATGTGCCGATTTCGGGAACCTCATCCGCCGATCAGAAATCAGCCGCTGAAACGTGACCGATACCACACCAAATACGCTGCCCATGACTAAATACGGTGCCAAAAGGGATATCCATTCAGGCACAAACAGCCACGCAACAAGTCCTCCGCATCCGCTCAGTAACAGCGGCACGACGATCGGAATCCGCCGCTGCACGGACAACACGACAAAGAATATGACGCATACCGCTGCACTGATCAGGAGGAGCGAAACGAAGGGAATCAGATGCAAACCCAAGGCTTTGGATTGTGCCGAGCCGAAGAATAAGTCGTGGTCGTCCGACGAGGAAATCCATTTATCCAGATTTTGCGTCGCCGCCACCTGCATGTCAACTGGATACGGCGACAGAATGGCTGTCAGTTGTTGATCCGCCAAGAACCGGGAACTTTCGCCCCACGGGAGCAGAGTCGCGCCGGGATGCGTGAGTGAAATAAAGTCGGGCGAGACACTGGCTGTTTGAAATTCGCCCTGCGATCCTGTGCACCAAATCACAGGCACATCCGGTGATTCGCCGGTAATCGTCGCACGCTCTAAGGTGGCAGTCAGCCAGAGTGAGGATTGCGGCGGAATGCGGTCACGGATTCGGAATTCCACGATGCGGGGCCCGACCTGCGGATGCGTGGGGGTTGTCGGCAACGCCGCGGTGAGCGTCCGAATCGTCCAGCGACTAATGCCGCGTTCGATGATTTTCTCCCGCTGGACGTTTCCACGCAGGAGGGCATCATGAGATGTTAACGATTGCTGATCAATCAGAATTGCGTCCACGCTGGCATTGAGCGGTGTCTCTACGGTGAGTAAGTTGGGAAGCGTGTCGTAGACCGCTAGGGTAGTTGTGAGAAGCTGATTTCCAAGGATTTGAGTCCGCGCGAGGATCAAATCTGGGCTGTCGCTAGAGACCAACGCCATGCCATTTTGCCGGCCGAGAGGCACGGTCGTTACGCGTTGGCTAGTATGCCATGCCGCATCGAATTTTTCGGAATACACGGGTTGCCAGTTTGCAGCATCCTGTACGGTTAATCCGCTGCCAGCTTCAGTTCCCACTTCGATACTGAGAACTTCTGCCAGTTCCGGCAAGATCAGCGGCATGGGGTCCGTTTTGCCTGCTGCTGTCCAGAGGTAATTGACTTCGAATGTCAGACTTCCACGTCGCGCTTGCGGCAGACGGAAACTCCAGTGCGTTTCAGAATCAATCGTCGCTCGTAGAATTTCACTCTGTCCGGAAATCCGCACAGTCGGACGAATTCCGGCGGGCACGAGCAGCGATAGACTGGCTAGATCACGGTGTTCGATTTCAAAATTGATAGTCTCTTGGACTTGAATCCACGAATCGCGAGGCTGCATTCCGAGCTGAATGTTTGCCCGCACGGAAGGTGCTTGGGCCGGAAGTTCTAGGCGAATCGGAATCGACGCATCATCGTGCAGCCAACTTTCTGATTTGAGTCCTGATTTATCGGCAACTGCAGCCGCGGGCGTCGGCACCGTCGGCAGCGGTTCCCCGGTTCCCATGCTGATCGGACGAATTGAGAATTCATCAGATTCGATCGTTGTCAATACAAACGGCTGACCAATTCGTGCGCGAATTTCGGGACAACGCAACTGGATTGCTCCGGAACGCACGGCCTCCAGCGGAGCATACGCTTGAAACTCCACAATGAATTCCCCCGACTGCCGTTCGGGAAATGTCATTTGCAGCACGTCCGTTTCGCTGTCTGACTGCTGCAGTGAAAGCGGCACACTGATCTTTCCGGAAATCAGCCGCGTCGTGCTTGGCAAAATTTGCCATTCACCACTTGAATAACCAGGCCAGTAAATAGCCAGATCCAGCAACGAGCCAGTCAAAACGTTAATCGGATAACGCGCGACGAGGATGACGTTTTGGGGATCAGGTTTTAGCGTAATTTCCGGCGAAACTGCAAACTGCGAATTTGTTTCTTCGACATGCAGCACGATGTGGGATTCTCTCGAACGCATCCGAAACGCCGTCGCGGCAACACTCAGATCCGTCTCAGAAGCCACGCGTTTTCGCTGAGCGCCTTCCACGACGGTCTGCTGCACTAGCAGGCCAGTCGGAAATAAAATGTCCAGATCTCCCGACTGCACGTTAGCATCCAGAATCGCAGGCAACGCCACAAAAATGTCTTGGGGAAAGGTCCGATTCACAAGTTCCAAATCAAACGAGAGCGTTAACGCGCCTGCAGTAGGGGTCGTTAGCCGAATCATGGTGGTCACGGGACCAGATGTTGACGTTCGTTCAAAATTGTTGAGGACAGAGATCCCGCTGGAGTTTCGCGCATCGACTTCTTGAAGTTGAAATCCTTCGGGAAATGTGACGCAAACTTCACTGATCGAACTGCCGCTAATCTGCAATTGCTGAGTCGCGGTAAGGTTCACAGGAATCGTTGTCAAATCCAGTTTCATGCGATTCTGGACTTGAATGACAGGCTTCTGGGCCACGCGTTGGACAACGTCCGACCACGACAGATTGAACGCCTCCGCTAACCCCCAGAATTCTACGGAACGAACACCTTTGTCGTCACGCGTGGGCTTATCGACGGAACCCGCAGGCAAATTCTGAAGTTCCACTGGTCCGGCAAACTTGATCTCAGCGTGCGATGCCGTAGCGGTTA
This sequence comes from Planctomycetota bacterium, assembly GCA_003670925.1. Taxonomy (GTDB): domain Bacteria; phylum Planctomycetota; class Planctomycetia; order Planctomycetales; family Planctomycetaceae; genus SXXK01. The sequence goes on from QWQG01000040.1 coordinate 19,110, forward strand.
GCAGATTCAGACTCAACTGCCGGACACCAGGCACCAGCGATCGGGCCTTACCCATTAATTCCAAGGTGATGGTATGCAAACCAGCGCCGAAAAGATGCAACTGCCGCGCGTTCTGTTCACCAAATGTGGGCACTGCCTCTGCCTGTGACACGTCTGAATGGTGGTCGAAACGTTTGACAAACACGTCGCCAAATGACATCGGGATCGTTACCCACTCCTCTGCCGGGTGGACCTGAATCTGCAACTCTAGTTTGAGCGTGATTGCATCGCGCTCGACAGTCGCTGAAAGTTCCTGCTGCGCCAGCGTATAACGGGGCACCGTTCGCTGCTCCAAGCCGCGCAGAAGCAGTTCGTCAATGAGTCGATCACCCAGCAGTTCTCGGAGTGGAATGAGATCGCCCGAGTCTGTTCGCAGCAGCACATCTGATTTTCCGGGCGGCGGAACGGACCCAGGCAAATTCTCTGCAGGTGCCACTGGCGGTGTCGTTGCTGCATCCTGAGCGCGCAGCATCTCAGTCCCGGTGAACCCGGACGACGAAAACAAGACGAGCAGTAGAAATCGGACAATTGGCATGCCACTAGTCTACGCGGGATTTCGCGGTTGGAGAAGACGTTACGGGAAATCAGCCTAAGGCGGTGACGAGTTGTTGACCGAGGAGCGTAGTGGCGGCAGACAGCAGGTCTGGAACGAAAATGTCGAATGTGCTGCCGTCTAGCTTTGTGATGGTTCCACCGGATTCAGCAACTAGCAGGGCGCCTGCGGCGACGTCCCAAGGATGCAGGCTACTGGACCAGAAGCAGTCAATCCGACCGCTGGCCACATACGCCAGATTCAATGCCGCTGAGCCACTCCGCTGCACGGTTTGCAGTTTTGGGAGTGCATTCAGAAAACGTTTAACGGCGGGATTCTCGCGGTCGGTTGCGACCGGCAGGCTGGCCATCCCCATGGCTGACGTGAGCTTATTTTCGCCAGAAGTTCTAATCGGCTGACCGTTCAGCGTTGCGCCTTTACCAAAGGTGGCTGCGAATGTTTCGTTTCGCGTCGGGTCAAAAATAACACCGACTTCAATGTGATCACGAACCCAAAGTCCGATTGAAACGGCGTAATACGGAAAACCATGAACGTAATTGGACGTGCCGTCAAGTGGATCGATAATCCAAAAGACTTCAGTCGTTGCGTCACGCTCATTGAGATTTTCTTCGCCTAGAAAACCGTGTTGCGGAAACCGATTCTTCAGAGTTTGCACAATCGCCGTCTGTGACGCTTCATCAGCTTCTGTCACCAGATTGGCTCGACTCTTTTCGCGGACGGAAAAACGACCGATCCAGTCCTGAAGCACGCGACCTCCGACATGCGCCGCGTCGATGGCTGCTGAGAGGTATGCGTCTTGCGTTGAGGAGTCCGGATTTGTGCAGCTCATCGTTGAATTTTCATCGAGAGGGTGGGTTGAGTGGCCTTGACTGGTTGTCGTGCTTGTTCTGATTGTAGCGATTGCGACGCCTGCGTCCTTGGTGTCGACAGATCTGCAGATGGTTTCGGCAGAAAACCAGTGAGTCGGGAAGCTTCGGAAACAACAATTGAAAAGGCGTGGTGGCAAATGAGTCACTTCGCCTTACATTCAACTGAAATGACGTGCAATGTCTGAACTTACCAATGCTGAAGTCGTGTTGTTACTGTGTGTCGGCGTGTTTACGCTGGTCGCGGCGATTTCTGACCTGCGGATTCGCAAGATCCCGAACAAGATGACGGTGCCGATGTGTGTGGCAGGCATCGTCTATCAGATCGGATTCTACGGCATCGACGGTCTGTGGGCATCGCTGCTGGGATTTGCGACCGGATTCGGGATTCTGTTCGTCCTGTGGATGATCGCGACGGCAGGCGGCGGCGACGTAAAACTTATGGCCGCTCTCGGAACATGGCTGGGCTGGTTCGCGACACTCAAGGTTTTGCTGTGTAGCCTTATTTTTGTAACGACGGGCACAGTCGGGATCGTACTCATAGGCGTGCTGTCTCAGGGCATGCGTCGGACAAAGAATCAATATCTGACAAAAAATCAAACAGGCAAAGGAGAAACGACCGAACAGCGTCAGAAGCGCCGCGTCATGGCATTTGCCGTTCCAGTCGCCTGTGCCACTTGGTGTGTCTTGGTGTTGCAATTATTCGGAAACCGAGGGTAATGACGCCTTAGCCCATCACACTCAGATTGCACGGCAGATTCTGCCGATCAACCAGAAACGCGGGCTTCGTGGTGTTGTGAGCCCCTTCGTTCAGGAACATTTTTCCAGCGAGTTCGGACCATGCAAGTTTATTGCTCCAAGTCATCAAATCGCAAAGGTGCGATCTTGTCGCTGGAGTTGGTTTTGGTTTTGCCGATCTTTCTGCTGCTTATTTTTGCGATTGTCGAATTTTCCCTGCTCATGTCGGCTCAGACCCGAGTGGCCAATGCCGCGCAGAACGGCGCTCGCTTGTTAAGTGTCTGTGGCATGCCGTCGGCAGCGGCAGAAACCGAGGTTAAAGCTCGGGTCGAACAACTGCTTGGCCCGTCGTTAGCCCGGCAATGTGTGATTACAATCGAGGCGGGTAAATACGCGTCGGATCTGGGCCGTGTTTACGTTCAGGTTCCGATGCGAAATGCGTGTCCGAATTTGTTGTGGATGATCGGATTCAGCGTGGCTGATCGTTCAATCAACTGCGACGCCGCAATGGCAATGGAACGCATCGCTTCGGTGATTGATGTTGAGATTCAGTTGCAATAATTTTGAGTATTGAAGCACGTGGCTTTTCGTACTGAGTATTCGGATTAACTGAGCGTAGGGATTGTGTGCTCTTCACAGCATTCGGGAAGCTGGGGTCTGACTGTCGCGTTGAAGTCTGACTGTTGCGACGACCAAATTTTATGACTCTCGAACTCCCCGTGTGTTGAACAGACTTTGACTGGAGAATCGTCGTGAAGCTGACACCTTGGATGCTGACTGTAGCTGCCTTTTCGATCATTTGTCTGTTAGCAGTGACTTTTTTTGTAAAGAAACTCTGGGCGCAGGAATTGCCTCCGGCTCCGGAGGAGCCTGCTGTTCGAGCATTCCCGATGGCGATTACTGAAATTGCTCCTGGGACCGTGATCACGTTGAAGCATATTGGAAAAGGTCCGATAGGTGCGGATGTAAAGTTGGCACCGGATACAATGACCAGTCTAGATGCGATTGTGGGCCGGATTGCCAAAGAAGAGATCAAGCCGGCCGTTCCCCTCGAAGGCAAGATGTTCTACTCGGTTGGCGACTATCCAGGCTTGAAGATCGAAGATGGTAAACGCGGTGTTACGATAGACGTTGATAACGCCACTGCGGCGATTCTGAGTAACATGATCAAGATCGGAGAATATGTGGACGTGCACATGACGAGCGATGATATCGCTGCGGCTCGGCTGCAGTCGACTAGCCGATCTACTGTGAGACGACAAACAAGTATGACTCGTACGCTTCTCAAGGGCGTCAAAGTCGTGGCCATGAATACAGGTGGTGCGGGTTCCAGCGGAACGCCTCGCAATGTCACGCTTGAATTAGATGAAAAGCAGGCACTCTACATGCTCCTTGCGCAGGAGAAGGGTCAGATCTCGTTAACCTCCAATCCTGACGGTGCTGGACCTGGTGGGGTCATCGTGGACACGGAAACTGACCGCGTCACATTGGATCAACTGTTGGGGCTGATTGACGAACCTTCGCCAACGAATCCGTTCAAGACGGAACATTATCGTGCGGCAGGAAGGACTACGTCGTACTGGCGTGACGGCGAACTCATTGAAGCGCCAAGCGGCAACGACGAGCCTGTGGATCCAAGTGGGCAGGGCACCGGTGGTTCTGGTGACGACATTGAGCCCAACGCAGCGCCTGCAAAGACAGTGCAAGACGTGACACAGCAACAGTTGCCTGCGGTGAGTGGCACGTTGTGATGGTTTTTCTTCTGCGGGGGGATGATAACTGGCAATGGCGTGAGTACGGGGCCCGGATGATCTAGACAAGCGAATGTGATGACAAACAAATGATTCGAGACGGAGCCTCGTTTCTTTGAAAGACCAATAGCTCCCTGCAAGCGGAATGCTTCAAGGTTCTAAATGAAACTCATCCGATTACAAGAATTGCAACGTCGTGTGCAGGACTCACAACCTCCAGACTTTCGTTCCCGTCGCGGGACGATGATGTTCTGGAGCGGCGGGGTATTTCTTGCGATGTTGATGATCGTGGGCTGCTTCTTAAATGTGATGTGGTTATCGTCTGTGCGATCCGAAGCGCGGCGTCATGCGGAATCAGCCGTGGTCGTGGGATGTCATGCGTATCTGTCGGATGACATCCTGCGACTATCGCAACAGCAGTTTGAGCATGATGGACGAGTCGTGCGGTCTCGGAATGCCGCAGTGGACTATATTCGTCAGTCAGGCGATCGGACTCTGAGCCGGATGATTACCGAGAACGACGTGGAGCTCAGTTCACCCGGCGCAGCAGACCACACTGGCGACAGTGGACTGACTCAATTAGCTGCCGATGTGCCTGAAGAAATTCGTGTCACATTTGGCAAAGGCGCGTCAAACGATCAGCTGCAAATGTTCTTCAGTGGCTTGCACGGTGTGCATCATGCGCGTGTGGGCGTTTCGGCAGCGGCAAAGATCGAACATGCGCCTCTCGCTTTTCTGCCGGGTGGAAATATTTCAATTCCTATGCTGCCATTCAGCATCGTCGATGAAAGCGATGGTTCGATGCAGGATGCCAGTGGACCTTGGTCAGAGCAGATTGAGTCTGGGAAAGGGGCCGACAATCTGAGCTGGAATTCGGAGCAACACACGGTGGAAAACGGTGCGGATGGACTCACGGAAATCACGCTCAAGCTTTCGCCGAATTCCCCCAATCCCAAACCTGACAGCTTTGTTTCATTGAAGTTTGCCGCAACATCTGCCACGGGTGATTCGTGCCAAACCGTGAACTGGATGCAGCACGGCGTGACAGCGGCCGATCTCAAGACTCTAGGATTGAACCAACTGGACTTTCCGTGCACGATGTCGGTATCCCGGCTGTCCAAACCGGAATGTATTGAGATTGCGAGATGGTTACATTCACATGCAGGGCAAGCGTTTATCGTGTGTTTGTGCCGTCCGCAAGTTAGTCCAGCAGGCAGATCGAAGGAATCGGCTGTCGGCTCTGTGTCGTCGACAGTGGAGTTGAATCGTGCCGTCGCCGCCAGAGTTATGTGTTCGGGAATTTCTGCAACTGGTGAAGTTCGAATTTGTCTCCAAGCGTGTGTGCTGATTACTTCGACCGCGTTGACGTCTTGTTCGTCGCAGGTGCGATTGAATCGTTATGTTTACAGTGTTCGACTGTGTGAATGAGCATCATGCAGGTCTTGCCGTTGTTGTCTGATTATCGGAACAGGCGGCCATCAACGGCTTTCGTGTTTATTCTAGATTTTTCTGGACTGATCTTTCGATAATCGACTTAGATCGATCGCGCTCCGTCTCCACACCAGTGGTTTTGTTGACGGCATGGCAGCCATTCATTCTGACTTGAGGACGCTTTATGGCCGCTGCAAATGAAGCAATGGACAATACGGTTCGCGATTTTCAAAAGCTGAAAACGTCGCTCCATCGTCAGATGGTTGATGTGATCGATTTCCACAAAGCAGAGGAACTGACCGAAAGCGAACTCCGCGGACAGTTGCGTTCACTGGCCGATTATCTGTGTACTCAGCAGTCGTTGAGCCTCGACACGCAGCAGCGTGAGACGATGGTGTCGGAGATTATGGATGAGATCTACGGCTTCGGCCCGATCGAGTCTCTGATGGTCGATCCGCAGGTTACCGATATTCTGATCAATGGTCCGGACAGGGTTCTGGTTGAACGTAAGGGCTTACTGGAATCAACCAACATTCGGTTTGCGGATGCAGATCATCTGATGCGGTTTATTCATCGCCTCGTCGGCCGAGCCGGCCGTCGTATCGACGAATCCAGTCCCATTGTTGACGCGCGTCTGCCGGACGGTTCACGATTCAACGCGGTGATTCCACCGCTCGCGCTCTGTGGTCCGACTGTTTCCATTCGTCGGTTCGGCCATCGCCGACTGCAGATGGAAGATATGATCAACCATGGATCCTTGGCGCCGGCCATGGCCGACTTTTTGATTCTGGCGATTCGGGGGCGCATGAATATGATCGTCAGTGGTGGTACAGGTGCTGGCAAGACGACTTTGCTGAACTGTATGAGCCGCTTTATTCCCGATTCGCAGCGTGTGGTGACGATCGAAGAAACTGCGGAACTTAGTCTGCAGCAGACGGATGTGATTCCGTTAGAGACTCGTTTGCCCAATCTGGAAGGCAAAGGTGCTGTCACGCAACGCGATCTATTGCGAAACGCGTTACGGATGCGACCTGACCGCATCATCGTCGGCGAATCCCGTGGCGGTGAAGTGCTGGACATGCTGCAGGCGATGAACACCGGCCATGATGGTTCGATGAGTACCGTGCACGCCAATGACACACGCGAAACTCTCGACCGACTGGAACTGATGATCGCCTTGGCTGGTGTCGATTTGCCTCCCCGCATCTCGCGACAGTACATTGCCAATGCGATCGACATTGTGATTCACGTTGCTCGTCTGCACACGGGTGAACGCCGCGTCACGCGCATCTCGGAAGTGTCTGGACTCAAAGACGGCGAGTACCGCATGGACGACATCTTTGTGTATCGCATGAACGGAGAAGACAAAGACGGTCGCCCCACCGGCAGTTTCTTTGCCACCGGTTATCAGCCGGTTGCGCTGCGACGCCTCGCACTGACCGGTGCGAATATCGAACAATATCTCCCGCTGTTCGAAGCCCGCGAACTGAAAATGACGGCGACCTGACCACAGCAGTCCGCTCACTGTCGCTGCGATGTTGAACATAGTTTTAGCTACCTCGGAAACAGACGTCATGATCGCACCCCATCATCCTTTATCGAGTCTGGAACGACGGCCTGAGTTTGCAGGTCTGCTCCGCGAGAATCAACAGTTCGCAACTGGTTCCGGAAAGGGGATCGGCGAATCCATTAACGGCTGGTTCGATCGTCTTATGCTGCAGTCGGGAATTCACACGTCCCCGATGCTCTGGCTGGGATTTTGTCTGTTATCAGCGTTGACATTCGGTGGCATGTCACTCGTGCTCCTTGAGAATCCTGTCCCAGTTATGTTCCTCAGTGCTTTTGGTTTGCTGTTGCCGGTCGGCATCGCGATCGTCCTGCGAACCCGCCGACAAAGTGCCATCGTGACGCAATTGCCTGGCATGACTGATGAACTGGCCCGTAGCGCGCGAGCAGGGCGTAATCTGGAGCAGTCTTTAATGCTTGTGGCGGGCGACACGCCGGCTCCTCTGGGAAATGAACTCAAGATCAGCGCCCGCCGGATGGAGATGGGGCTGGATGTTGCAAGTTCTGTACGTGACCTTGCTGACCGCACCGGGGTGTCAACCCTGACAATGTTCTCATCGGCCTTAGCATTGCACCAAGACACCGGTGGTGACCTGATCGTAGTCTTGGAGCGACTGGGAGCGTCTGTACGCGATCGGCAGCACTTTATCGCCCGGCAACAAGCTGCCACTGTGAGCAGTCGCTGGGCCGCGCTCATGATGATCAGCATCCCGTTTATCGTATTGACGATTTATTCAGCGTGGTATCCAAGTTATTTCGAAACACTTACAAGTTCCAAGGCGGGCCAGATATCCTTTTGGGGTGGCGTCACGGGGCTCCTCACCGGCAGTTTAATCGTGCAGCGGATTTTGGGGCGAACTACAAGGTTCTGATGCCGCTTCAGGCGGTTTCAGAATTTGACAGACAGACATCCTTCGTGTCTGTTGAATCCCTCGTCTTGAGGAAATTTTAGACCTGCTCGCATCGGAACGACTGAGGCGGCAGGGCGTGTGGAGCAAAGCATATGTACTTTTACTGGTTTCTTGCAGCGACTGCTGTTCTGACTTGCGGCTTTGCGCTAAAGAAACGGTTCTTTCCTGCCAAAAAACAAATCCTAAGCCCGGTTCAGCCGTCACCGACGATTTCCGATTGGCAGCCTGCAGCGAATCTTGAGACGCAGGGTGAGAACCGCATTTCGACATGGGGTGATCGCCGTCTATTTTCGGAATTTCGTGGCATTCTTTCCGATGCCACCGATCCCAAAAACCAGATCGTGCCGGAAGATCTTCCGATGCACGACGGTGAAATGTTTTTCGGAAGTATCACGCCAGCTGTGGCGCAATTGCTCCCCGAATCTGCTGCCCGACGTGCCACGCAGAGGAAAAATCTGATGGCTGCCGGATATCAGTCCCGCGCCTCGTGGATCAATTTGACCGCTATCCGATTTGTCCTTGCGTTTCTGTCCCTCGTGCTCATCGGTTATTTTCTAATCGTGCTCCCGCCCGCGGCGGAACTGTGGCTGTTTGCGATGCTGATCATTGCGCCTCTGATGGCGTGGGCCATTCCACCACTGGTTGTGTCTTTCAAAGCATCGGAACGCAAGACCGATATAGAGCGCGGACTGCCAGACGTGCTGGATATGATGAACATGGGTGTCAGTCAGGGGCTTACCGTCCCGCAGTCGCTCAAACGCATCAGTCGGGAAATTGGCCGCGTTCATCCGGCGCTCGCTGAAGAGTTGCAACTCGTCAATCAGCAGGCGGATGTCGGCAGCATGCCTCAGGCACTCCGTAATTTCAGCCAGCGTATTGATTCTCCCGAAGTAAATTCGTTTACGTCGTTACTCATTCAGTGTGAAGTCACGGGCACGAGCATTTCTCGATCACTGACGGAATACAGTGACAGCATCCGCAGTTCGTTGAAAGAACGCGCCGATGCACGCGCGAATTTGGCATCGTTTCAACTCCTGTTCCCAGTTGCGATGTTGCTCATGCCGTCCGTGTTCCTGATCCTCGTGGGACCCGCCATTGTGAGGTTTTCAGAATTCTACGAGACGCAGCAAGGGGCATTGTTTAAACGCCCAACAGACGCTGTCGATCTTCTAAACCAAAGGCAAATCCGTCCCACTCCCAACCTCGGTAACCCCGGGTTGAACCCGCAGTAAGCCTACGTCATCACGCAGGTTAACTTTCACCTAAACTCCGCGCGGGCGCAATTGGATGATAGCCGGGTTCGTAAGAATTCGGAGATCTGCATGATTTGGGGACACTGATGGTCTCAGCAGTTCAGATCTGCGCTGAGAAAAGCCGCCTGCCGGCGTCCCAAAGTTCCGTCTATTTCCCCGCATGATCATGACCTTGGGTGACGTCCCAGATGGACACAGGTTCACGCCAGAAATATTGACTGAAACACTGAAGTTGTGGGCAATTTTTGGTATCTAAATCTTGCGGAGATAACACAAAACATACATAATCTTCATGAATTATTAATAAAGACGGCACGGTGGCTGTCTAATTTCGCCGCAAAATCTGGCCGCTGCAACACCTGTATCAGCTGGATTTACGTCATTGAGGAGACCAATGAATGGTCGACCTGTATTTGAGTCTTGGAGTTATGCTGGCACTGAGTGGCTTGGCGCTTTGCGCCGGTGCGGCGCTTCAAAATCACGCGGGACGCGTGGTGGTGGTGAGTGTCGAAGTCTTGGTGTGTCTCGCCACGGTTGCTTACATGAACTTTGTTTGGGACCGCCCAAGTCTTAGTCGGCTGTTGCCGTTTTCCAGCACCATTATTCTGGGCAACTGGTTGCCCATAGTGGGCTCGTTTTTGCTTGGTGTCTTCCTTAAGACGAATCGCATTACGTCATGGCGACGAATCTTGCTCGGCATTTGCATGGTTGCCACGTCTGGGTATTCGCTTGCCAAGCCGATGCTAGGAAAACCGCCGGCCTGTGTGCCAGTGATGTTCGATCGCATTTTAGATTTTCAGACGACTGACCAGACCTGTTCAGCTGCATGTGCAGCTAGCTTGCTCAGACTGCATGGTGTTTCTGCCAACGAAAAAGAACTTGCCAATCTGTGCCTTACGCGGCACGGTACGCATTGGCTTGGCGTTTATCGTGGACTCAAGTTAAAGACGGCAGGCACGAACTGGGATGTTGTGGCGGAAGAAGTTAGTCAGGAGGATCTGCTGAGTGGCAAGCTTGGCTTAGGAATTTTGGCGTTGTCGTTTCATGTGGCAGAATCGGGACTGACATGTGATCCCGAGTGGGGTTTTGAATCCGCTGTAGGGCATTCCGTTCTGATCTTGAAATCGCATCATCCGGGAGTCCTTGAAGTATTCGATCCAGCACCGGACTATGGCTTTGAAATTTGGAATGAAGAGTTGCTGGCGAGCGTTCGAAACGGGATCATGCTGCGACTGGTGCCGCGCGATGGCACGCAGGCAGTCGTGCAGTTCGATCTGAATGCCCTCAAACTGGACAGCAGCGCCTATCCGCCAATCGTGCGCCGCTGAGGTCCGTGCATTTGATTTTGATGATAGACTCCGTGTGGCCTGCATTGAATCAATGAGCCCTGCTTGGAATAAGTTTGACGCCACCACAACAAGAACTTGATCGTCTTGCCACACAACTTTTCCTCGCGTTGGAACGGACCGGAGACGTCCTCGTCCTCGCCGAAAGTTGCACAGCAGGCTTGATTGCAGCAACACTGGCTCGTATCCCCGGCATGTCTCGCCGACTTGCTGGATCGTTTGTCGTCTATCAGATCGACAGTAAAGTCGCGTGGCTTGGAATTTCCGCCGATACGATTCAGGCGCACGACGTTGTAAGTCCAGAAGTGGCCGCATCAATGGCCATCCAAGCCCTGAGTCGAACCCCGCACGCTACCATTGCGATGTCGATCACTGGCCATCTTGGGCCAGCCGCACCCACCGTCCTCGACGGCGTCGCTTGGTTAGGCATCGCCCGGAGCGGTGTTACGACGATGACCGTGCAACTGCAACTGAAGGCGGACACGGCGTCGGGGACCAGCCTGATTGAAGATCCCAGCCTGATCCGGCACGCACGCCAGACCGATGCTGTTCAGCAGGCTCTGAGCAGGTTATTGGAGGAGATCTGTTAGGTTGCAACGTGGGGTCTCGCCGTTCGCCTTGGGTTTGGGCTTAATAACCAATTTGGGTGGATAATCTCACAATACCTGTTGTGATCCCATGCCGCTGGCTGGAATCAATACATTTGGCGGCGGAACCAGCGAGTTATTAAGGTACACCTGAGAAAACAGTTGTTCAGGCAAAAATAAACGTTACGCTGTGGGATCTCTTGACCATGAGATTCAGATGCGGAATTACACCCTTGGCAGAACAAAACAATCAACAGAAATCATCGGATCCAAGTCGTGTGCAGCGTCTTGGCGATTTTGAGTTGAAGAAAAGGCTTGGCAAAGGTGGCATGGGCGAAGTGTTTCTGGCCCGTCAGATCAGTCTCGATCGCATGGTTGCGCTGAAGACATTATCGAAAGAGTTGGCCAAGAAAGGTGACTTTGTTGCGAGGTTTGAGCGTGAAGCGAAGTCGATGGCGAAGATTGACCATCCAAACGTCGTGAAAATTTATGCGGTCGATTCATTTAAGGGCATTCATTTCGCCGCGATCGAATACATTGATGGTCAAAGCATTCAAAGATGGCTTGATCAGCTTGGGCGATTTAGCGTGGCCGATGCTATTTATGTCGCCATCGTGAGTGCGGAAGCCCTCAAGCACGCGCATTCACAGAACATGGTGCATCGTGACATTAAGCCGGACAATATTCTGGTCACACAGAAGGGCATTGTTAAAGTTGCTGACTTCGGACTTGCGAAGGCGATGGACGAAGAAGTCTCGATGACGCAAAGCGGCACGGGACTTGGGACTCCGCTGTACATGGCCCCGGAACAGGCCCGCAATGCCAAACATGTTGATGAACGTGTCGACATCTATGCACTTGGGGCAACGCTCTATCATCTACTCACGGGCAAGTTGCCGTACATGGGGAACACCGCGTTGGAGTTAATCCTTGCCAAAGAGAAAGGAACCTATCCGACGGCCCGCAGCTTGCGGCCGGAGATTCCGGAGCGACTGGACCTGATCATCGATAAGATGATGGCGAAAGATCCCAACCATCGTTACAAGAGTTGCGAGGAAGTTGTCCGTGACCTTGCCGCTTTGGGAATTCATGGAGAGACCTTGAGTTTCATCAACGGCGCGGAGCCCAACGGTTCGGGGCGGGGTGGTGCGGCGAGTTCGTCAATGTCGGGAGGAGCACCGGGATTTCGCAAGGGGATGGCCGCGACGCAGTTGCCGGGTTCATCGACGTATGGCTCAATGAACGATGCTGCCATGGGAGCGACGCGCATCTGGTATGTGCAGTTCGAAGACGAACGTGGCAAAATGGTGGTGGAAAAGCATTCGACAGGTCGTCTGTTGAAGATGCTAGCCAGCGCGAAAATAACGGCGAAAGCCCGCGCCAAGGTCTCCGCCGACGGCACCTACTATCCACTGGCACAGTTCCCGGAATTCGCCAATGCTGTCGAAGACTCCTTGGCACGAAAGACGGTCGCGATTCGCAAGGAAGACATGCAGAGCCTCTACAAGAATGTGGATAAGGCTCAGAAAATGTTTTACCTCAAGCGGAAAATCAAGGACATGGGCCGCAATGTTGTCAGCATCTTCGGTCTGCTGATTCTGTTGGCGGCAATTGGGGTAGTGATTTGGTTTGCGACAGCACTCGTGGAGGGTGTTCCGCAAAAAATCCTCGATATGATCGGCTGGGGTGAAAAGCCGATTGCCGAGAGGTCCGCAACTCCGGAGGGTCAAGTTTCACCTGAAAATCTTCCTGGTGGTGGACAAATCCCGGGGCAATGATTCGGCGGTTGAAGTCTGCCGCGTTCATCCAGCAGGATGATCTACCTCTCTGAAACTCGGGTACAAGCACTTCCAATGCCTCGGCTTAACTTTACCAGTCGGCGACGGATCTCGAAAAATCATGTGACGATCAGTGTCACCGGCATTGGCGGGATTGAGACGTTCAGTGCGGAACTTGAACTGGGAAGTTACGGCTTTCCGGACTCGGCAACCGTAATTATTGAAGCATTTCGGCAACTAGAACTCGTCCGCTTTGAATTCGGCACGGTCGGCAGTCTTACTCCTCCAGCAAGTTGTCGACTCTCTGAATTTGGCACGCTCGCCGGACTGCGGTTCCGGATCAAGGTTGTGTCCACAGCAGAACCGCGCGGGCAGCTTTTGGCAGTTGGCGATCGCATCACGCCGCACAATGCAGAACAGCAATCGTTGAGTCGCGTTCCACTGTTGGCCGTCCGCGCTCAAGATCTAGGGCGAGAAGTCTGGCGTTTGGATTTTGCCGATGAACCTTTGCTGTTAGTGAATCCACGTGTGGTTGCGAAAAAAAAACTCGTACAGTCCGTTGAATTTCAGTCACTCGTTCTGCCCGAGATCCTGCGGAGTATTTTGAGTCGGATTCTGCTGGTCGAACAGATGCGAATCTCGGACGATTCTGATGAGTGGACCTCGCGGTGGCTGAAGTTTGCTGAATCCATGCCTGGTGTAGGTACCGTACCGGATGAGGCTGATCCGGAGAGTGACCTAGACTGGATCGATGCTGCCATTAGTTCTTTCTGCCGCTGGCGGAGCGTGGATCAACAATTTTCCGGCTTCTGGAATGCTCGGAGCGTTCCGGAAGCACCTATGTAGGATGGACATTCATGTCCGTCGCCCGGCCAAGGTGCCTTTGAGGAATTTTCCAGCGTGCAGGCCTCGGGTGACGATTCTCATGGTTGGGCTTTCCTTTTCAATCCTCTAATTTCGGTTTGAAGATGGACGTCTGGTGCCATTTTTCCGTAAAGTAGTGGAGTCCGACGGATTCGACCTGCCGGATTCCCACCACACCTGTGCGACAAATTCCTGCCGTCGCATCCTTGCCACATGGCCTAAAATCGGTTGACGTATGGCCTTAGTAAAACACAACCTGATCCTGCGTCACAAACTGTGTAAGCTGTGGTTTTCTGTTGTTGTGCTCCTGATTCTGTTTGGAAGCGCAGCGTTTGGAGAAGAAGATCGTGCCGTCAGCTTTGTCAACGACGTCATGCCGGTGCTAACAAAGGCGGGTTGTAACGCGGGTGTCTGTCATGCGAAGGCCGGTGGCGGACAAAACGGATTTCAGCTTTCGTTGCTTGGTTTTGAGTTTCAGGAAGACTACGAACATCTGGTCAAAGAGGGTCGCGGTCGCAGATTATTTCCGGCTGCTCCGGAACGCAGTCTGCTTCTGATGAAGGCTGTCGGCACGATGCCTCATGGTGGGGGTGTGCGTCTGCAGCGTGATTCCGAGGGATATGAACTGATTTTAAATTGGATTCGACAAGGGGCTGCTTACGATGGGGGCTCAGCACTGCAATTGACAAGCATTGAGGTTCAGCCGAAGCGTGGGACCGTGATGCGGAACGCGGCACAGCAGCTCAAGGCCGTCGCAAAGTATGCGGACGGCAGCGAACGAGACGTCACGAGATTCGCTCTGTTTGAATCCAACGACAAGAGCATGGCCGATGTTGCCGCTGGCGGGCTTGTGCAGATTTCAGACATTCCTGGCAAAGTTGCCATCATGGTTCGGTATCAGGGCAGGGTGGCGGTCTTCAATGCATCCGTCCCGTTGGGTGCTCCGGTGGACAGCGTGCCCGCATCAAAGAACTTTGTGGATGATTTTGTCTTCGCCAATCTGCGGGAAATCGGAGTTCCACCGTCGCCAGTTTGTGACGATGCGACTTTTCTGCGCCGCGTCTCCCTTGACATCTCGGGTCGGCTTCCCACGGACGCAGAAGCAATGGCATTCCTGACCAGCCAGGACGCAGACAAACGCGAGCAGGTCATCGACCGCCTGCTGCGAAGTCCAGAGTATGCGGACTACTTCGCAAACAAATGGACGGCGATGCTGAAGAATCGGCGTGATGACGCCAGCGACATGACATCGAACTTTGCATTCTATGCATGGGTCCGAGACAGTCTGCTCGCGAATAAGTCATATGATCAGTTGGTCCGCGAACTCTTGGCGGCGACCGGCACGGTGATCGCCAATCCGCCGGTAGCGTGGTACAAACGTGTGAAGGAGCCGAAACAGCAGTTGGAAGATGTGGCTCAGTTGTTCCTCGGTGTGCGCATGCAGTGTGCGCAGTGTCATCACCATCCGTTTGAACGCTGGAGTCAAGACGACTACTACAGCTTTTCCGCCTTCTTCACTCAGGTCGGAAGAAAGCCGTCAGCGACGCGCGGTGAAGATCTTATTTTCCATAAACGCGGGGTCGCCGGGGCGGCAAATATCAAGACCGGAATGACGCTGAAACCTGCGGCGCTGGGCGATGTGATTCCTGCTATTGCTGCCGACGAAGATCCACGACTGAAACTGGCGGACTGGATGAGTTCTCCGAAGAATCCGTTCTTCGCGAAGGCCGTTGTCAACCGTTATTGGAAGCATTTCTTTCGACGAGGCTTGATTGAACCGGAAGACGATATTCGTGACACGAACCCGCCGACGAATCCTGAATTGCTGGCTGGGCTGGAACAACATTTCCATGCCAGCGACTTTGACCTGAAGGAGCTTGTCCGCGTCATCACGCGGTCAAACGCGTACCAACTGAGTTCTGTCCCGAACCAGTACAACGTTGCAGATCAGCAGAACTACTCTCGCTATTATCCTCGCCGATTGCAGGCCGAGGTGATGCTGGATGCCATTGATGATTTGACGGGGGCTCAGACGGATTTCCCGAATCTCCCGACCGGTACGCGCGCGATCGCTCTGCCGGACAACAGCTACAATAACGCCTCACCGTTTCTGAAAGTCTTCGGGCGGCCGGAGAACGAAAGTGTTTGCGAATGCGAACGAGTTCAGTCTTCGAGTCTGGCGCAGAGTTTGCATTTAATGAACGCCGGGGACATCAAGGCCAAACTCGCCACGGGCAGCGGTCGCGCAGACCGATTGGCGAAATCAGAACAACCTCCGGACCAAAAAATTCGCGAATTGTACATGGTGGCATTCGCGCGTGAGCCGCGCGCCGATGAATGGAAGGTCGCGTTGGATTATCTTGCAGAACCACGCATCGATGCGGCGGGGAATCCGATTGATCCTCAAAAGGCAAATACCGAAAACTTCCAAGATCTGATCTGGGCGTTGATCAATACGAAAGAGTTTTTGTTTAATCATTAGATTTGCGTTTAGGCCCGGAGGGCTGGGACAACGAATGCCGGGGCTGTGAGGCCCCGGAAAAATATCCACTATGAGCTTACAGGCCTGAAAGGCCGACACAATTTTGGATGTTCGGACAATGAGCACACATCAGCAGTTGCTGTATCACATTGTCTTCAGCACAAAGAATCGGCAGCGTTGGCTAACAGACGGTTTTCGGGAGAGTGTTTTTTCGTATCTGGCAGGTACTGTGAACAAACTCAAAGGTACAACGATTATCGTCGGTGGCTACTATGACCATGTGAATTTGTTAGTCAAAATTCCGGCTAAGTTTGCAGTTTCAGATTTTGTTGGTTCATTGAAGTGCAATACCAGTAAGCACATCAACGAAACAGGTCAACGAATTGAGAAGTTTGCATGGCAGGACGGGTTTGGTGCGTTTTCGGTGAGCGTTTCTCAGAAGGCCAGAGTGTATTCGTACGTTGAACGACAAATGGAGCATCATGCTGGCGAGTCGTTTGAAGACGAATACCTGAATCTACTGAAGAAGCACGAAGTGGAATATGATCCGAAGTATGTATGGGATTGATTGTGTCGGCCTTTCAGGCCTATAGAAGATTTAGGTTTCGCTTCCGGGGCCTTACGGCCCCGGCAGTGGTTGTGACAGCCCTCCGGGCCTGAAAAATGTGGGTAGAGACATCAATATGAAGATTTACCGAATTGCATCTCGATTATTTCTATCGGCTGCTGTTCTGATTGCGGCAATCACAACAGTCTTCGCACAATCTGTTTGTCTTCCTCTCCCGCGACTGTTGACCACCATGCCGATGGGCGGAACTGTGGGCACGCAGGTTGAAATCACGATCAGCGGTGAAAACATCGAAGACGTCAGCGAGTTGATGTTTACGCATCCAGGCCTGACAGCCACACCGAAGCTCGATGCAAACGGTCAGCCGGAAGCGAACAAGTACATGCTGACGATTGCGGCGGATTGCCCGCCGGGAATCCACGAAGCTCGTTTAATGACGCGTTTGGGGATTTCGTCCGCCCGTGTGTTTTGTGTTGATACATTGCCGGAAGTCACCCAGACCGCACCGAACACGACGCTGGCCACCGCGATGGCGCTGAAAGTCAACTCGATCTGCAACGCCGTGATGACAACCAAGGCTGTCGATCATTACTGGTTCGATGCCGTGAAGGGGCATCGATACATCGTCAACTGTGCGTCGCGCGGCATTGACTCGAAACTCGACGCGGTGCTGATTATCGGCGACTCGGCCGGTCGCGATTTGGTCGTCGAACGCCGTGGTGGCACGCTGGATTTCACCGCCCCCGAAGACGGCCGGCATGTGATCAAGGTGCATGAGCTGACATTTAAAGGTGGTCCTGCGTTTTACTACCGTCTGGCGTTGCAGGAACTTGCTCCGGATGCGGCGATTCCGGAATTTGCATCGACAAAGACCGTCAATTCATGCTCATGGCCACCGGCAGGACTTGCAGCCAGCGCCGCATTAGCGGAAACAGAGCCGAACAACGAGCAGGCTCAGGCGCAGAAGATTTCTCTGCCGTGCGACATTGCCGGGAATTTCTTCCCGGCGGCTGACGTCGATCGATTTGAATTCACAGCGACAAAGGGCGATGTGTGGTGGGTGGAAGTCGCGTCTGAGCGATTGGGACGTCCGACCGATCCGGCAGTTCTTGTGCAGCATGTGAGCGGCGAAGGGACCGATGAGAAACTGACCGATGTGGTAGAATTCACAGACATCGCCAGTCCGATGAAACCATCCAGCAATGGCTATGCGTACGACGGTCCTCCTTACGACGGCGGTTCAGCCGATATCATCGGAAAGCTGGAGATCAAAGAAGACGGCGTGCATCGTCTGCAGTTGACGGATCTGTTCGGCGGGACGCGCAACGACGCGCGCAACGTGTATCGGCTGGTGATTCGCAAGGCGGCACCCGATTTCGCTGTGGCCGCTTGGGGTCTGCATATGGAACTCCGCAACGGCGACCGGAACGCACTTTCCAAACCGCTCGCACTGCGTGCCGGTGTGACAACGGCACTGGAAGTTATGGCTGTCCGGCGAGATGGCTTTGATGGTGCCATTGAACTGGTGATGGAGGGGTTACCCGAGGGCGTGACGGCTCAGGGACTGAAAATTCCGGCTGGCCAGACACGCGGCATCATGCTCATCACGGCCGATCAGAACGCACCTCGCTCGCTTGCGAATGTGACGTTTTACGGCAGAGCGACCCTTGGCGAAGCCCCAACGACGCGACCGGTGCACA
The DNA here is from genome assembly GCA_003670925.1 of Planctomycetota bacterium. Taxonomy (GTDB): domain Bacteria; phylum Planctomycetota; class Planctomycetia; order Planctomycetales; family Planctomycetaceae; genus SXXK01. The sequence goes on from QWQG01000040.1 coordinate 37,543, forward strand.
TGGCGGCGATGGCATGGCCGATCGTGGATTCCTGGGGTGAGATTCCCAGTCCTCGTCTGGTAACAGGGTTGCCAGTATCGGTCACCACATCTGAGTATGCACCAATCACGATCGCGGCGAATGAGAAGAAAGTTTGGGAAGTTGCGGCTGGTGAAAAGCTGACGATTCCACTCGTGCATACTCGTCGCGGTGAGTTTTCCGGATCGACATTGCAGCTCAGAACATTCGGGGCGGGGTTCGAACAGGTGCCGCGTTTTGATGTCTCGCTGGACGCAGATCAATCGGAAGTCGTGCTGGATCTGGCGGCATTGAAAACTCCGCCGGGCGATTATCTGATCGCATTCTATGGCAGCGCGGTGGTGAAATACCGATACAATCCAGAGGCTGTTGCAGTCGCCGAAGCAGCTCAGAAAAAAGCGACAGAAGAAGCGGCCGTGGCAACTGCAGAAGTTGAGCGATTGACGGCTGAAGCAGCAGCGGCAGCTTCCGAAACCAAAGCCGCCGCAGACGCCGGTGTGGCCGAAGCGACAGCAAAGAAACAAACAGCCGATGCTGCGGTGGCTGCCGCTGTAGCGAAACTCAAAGCGGCAACGGATCGGGCGACGCCAACAGATACGGCAGATATTGTGTTGTCAGAACCAATTGCAATTCGTGTGAAGTAGGAGGTGTCACCATGAGCGATCCATTCTATGCATCATCTGTCGTCCGCTGTCCTGGACCATACGCCTTTGGTTCTGCCGGGCGTCGTGGTTTTATCCGCATGGGACTGGCCGGGTTTGCCAGTATGAGTTTGCCTGGGCTCCTGCGGTTGCAGGCGGCAAATGCTCAGGCAAACGAGACCAGGGGAAAACCGGCCAGCGAAAAGACGGCCGTCATCATGGTCTGGAAGCCGGGCGGATGTTCGCACATCGATACGTACGACCCAAAGCCTGACTCCGGCAGTGAATATCGCGGTCCGTTCTCTACGATTGACACGAAAGTCCCCGGATTGCAGTTCACAGAACTGCTTCCGATGCAGGCGGCGATCGCTGACAAGTTCACGGTTCTGCGATCAATGCGTCAGACAGCCGGCGGGCATCCGGCCGGGTCAATGCAGATGCTGTCTGGAGATCCCGATACGCGCGACAAACCCAAACCAAAATTTCCTGACTGGATGACCGTTACAAATTATTTGCGTTCGCAGAGTAGTCTTCGGACGAATCCATTGCCGCTGTATGTGGGCATTAAACCGCCGTTGGAATACAATGGGCCGGCGTATCTGGGCGATGCGTATTCGCCGTTCACCGTGAATGGCGATCCAAACTTGCCGACATTTTCCGTGCCGAACATCGGGCTGTCAGATCAAAGTGAAATCCAACGCATCGACCGACGTTCATCGCTGCGGCAAAACCTAGACACTCTCGAACGCGCCTTTGATCGGCAGGGTGAACTTGGCGCACTTGACCAGTTCGAAGAGCAGGCCATGACGTTGCTCACGAATCCGCAAACGCGCGATGCGTTTGATCTGACCAAAGAAGATGATCGCACCCGAGACCGCTACGGTCGCAATTCGTGGGGTCAGCAGTTGCTGATGTCGCGTCGATTGATCGAAGCGGGTGTCGAAGTTCTGACAACCAGTCTGAACGGGCCGCTGTGTGGTCGTGTTCAGAACTGGGACGACCATGCCGTCAATCACCACGTCTTCGATGCGCTGCGATTCCGCGCACAAGCCTATGATCAGGCCGTTTCGGCACTGATTGAAGATATCTATGAACGCGGTCTCGACAAGCGAGTTCTCGTCGTGGTCACAGGAGAATTCGGTCGCACACCAAAGATCGAACATTCCCCCAGCACGGGTGCCGGCGATGCCAGCGCGCCGGCAGGCACAATGCAGCCGGGTCGAGATCACTGGCCTCGGGCATTTTCAAACATCTGGGCCGGTGGTGGAATTGAAACGGGTCGGGTGATCGGTGCCACCGACAAACGTGGCGAAGATTCCATCGAACGAATTTGTTCAGCCGGGGACTTCCTTGCGACGATCTACCATCATCTTGGCATCGACGCAGCTCATACGCTCATTAATGATTTCAACGGTCGCCCGACGCCGATCGTGGATCACGGCAAGCCGATTCCGGAATTGATGGGATGATCGTCAATCTCCCCAACGACAATATTGGCTGGTAATGCGACGGACATGAATGTCCATCCTACTTCTGAGTGATTCGAATTCGGCGGTATTCCATCTGGCCTCGGTCGCCTTCCAGGCCGATCGGGCCGGTGGCGGGAACCTTCATCGCCTCTTCGATCACTTCGCCGTTGCAGGTGCAGTGAGCGATACCGCCTTTTACGACCACGACCAGCTCGTTCCAGTCACCGGACTGGAAGTTCTTCAACTCCTTGTACGGTCCAGCGAGGGGGAAGTCGCGGCACTGCAATTGAGGCTCGCGAATAAAGACGCCGCTGTCGGCGTTCGGCGTCGCTCGGAATTCCAGCTTGAGTGTGAAGTCTCCGCTGAACTCACGAGTCGTATACAATTGCTGAATCTTGCGGCCCTCCGGTGGCGTGGTCACCACAAGGCGGCCGTTCTTTGCCAGATAACGACCTTCGGGCGTGACAACCTTGCCTTCGAAGCTGACAGGCTCGTCCACAAACGGCCATGAAACGCCTGGATCACTCGCCATCCATTTCAGAGCCCCGGCCCGTGATTTTTCCGGAGTCACGCGATAGCCCCAGCCGGTCAGGTCTTTGCCATTGAACAGACTTTCGAAACCTGGCTCCGACGAAAAGTCATCGGCTTCTGTTTCGATGAATCCCAAAGTGGCGAGCACAGGCCGCAGCCCACCGGCCCATTTGGCGTAACCGACTTCGTTGGGATGCAGCAGGTCGGGCATTTCTTCGGCTTTGGCATCACCCTTTTCGTTGGCAAACAGCGTCCATGTTTCCAGCACCGTGATCTGCGGATCGCCCTGGACAGCCTTGGCACACAGCTTGTTGATTTCTTTGATCTTGTCAGCGGGTCGGCTCTTCGATTCGGAGCTCGGAAAGACCTGACACAGCACGATCGGCATTTCGGGATTGTGTTTCTTCAATGCGTCAATGATGAGTTTGACGTTGTCTGCGATGACTTGCGGCTCAGCCTTCTCTTCGAGGTCGTTCGTCCCCATGAGCATCACAACGCCCGACGGATTGAGGTCCAGCACGTCTCCGTTCAGGCGAATGAGCATCCCGCGGGTCGTATCGCCGCTGATGCCTCGATTGGCAACTTTCAAGCCTGGAAATGCGCCGTGCAGATCATCGCCCCAGCCCTGGGTGATCGAGTCTCCCAGAAACACGACGGCCTTTTGATCCTGTTCGACCTGCTTCGCCCATGCTGAACGCCGCTCGGTCCAGAGACTCTTGAACCAATCGTATCGCCGAATCGGTCCGGCACCGGGAAGTCCATCGTCGGTGGCTGGCAGAGCGAGCGCGATCGAATCGTCCGCATGGACCGTGTGCAGACCAGATATCAGACACGACACCATGAACACTATCAGAAGAAGAACGTTGCATGGAAAGTGCGAGAGCTTCATGGTGACTTCTTTCAAAGGCAGGGAAGGTGAAGCAGGAATTGCGAAAGTCTAGCGGCTCGATGAATGAATGCGTAGTGAATAGGCAGGCAGCGATTCGGCGAGCGGTGCGGCGTCAGCCCGCCGGTACAACTGCGATTCATGGCGCGATCGGGAACCATGAATCACGGGCAGTCAAGAGACGGTACTCCATCGAATCCAATTGTATCGGCAAGCTGACGCATGCCGCTCGCTGAAGTCTCGGACAAGAATCTCCAAGGTACATTCTTCGGCCGCTTGCTCTGAATCCTGTCGTCCGCCACACTATGATTTATCTTTGATTCCATCTCTAATGCAACCAAACTCCAACCGGAGCATCTCTCCTGCATTCGCCTTCATCTGACGATCACTGTTGTTCCGTTACCGACGGCTCCGCCATGCCGGAACTGGATGCTGCCTTGCCAAAGCAGACGCGAATTCGCGCTTGGGAATCGGCACCGGATCTGACAGCGCGGCCGAATCGTGAGGATCTGCCGCCAGTTCCGGATCGGATTCATCGTCGTTGGGATCGCTTTGTGCGACTGATGGGACATGAAGGAGTGCTTCGTCTGCTGAGTTCGCATGTGACCATCTTTGGATTGGGCGGCGTCGGCAGTTACGTCGCTGAAGCGTTGGCACGATCGGCGGTGGGACGCATGACGCTGGTCGATTTCGACGATGTCTGCCTGACCAACGTGAACCGTCAGTTGCAGGCATTCCCGGGAACCGTGGGACAGTCGAAAGCGGCGCTGTTGGCAGAACGAGTCCGGGCGATTCATCCGGAAGCTTGGGTTGATCCCGTGCAGGCATTTTATGACGCATCCACTTCCGCCGCATTGCTGACACCGCGACCAGATTTTGTGGTGGATGCGATCGATAACGTCACGTCAAAAATACTGTTGCTCGAAACGTGTCTGACGCAGGGCATTCCTGTGATCAGCATCACCGGTGCGGGTGCGCGACTTGATCCAACTCAGATCCGTGTGGATGATCTGAGTCGCACGAAAGTTGATCCGCTCGCTCGCGTGTTGCGCAAGGAACTGGTTCGACGAGGCTATGGGAACGATGGCGAAATGGGTCTGCCGGTCGTCTATTCCGAAGAAGAAGTCCGGGCACCGGAAGTTCCGGAATGGGATCTCGACAAAGGATTTCAATGTATCTGCCCGCATCGTGAAGATTCGCCGCACGCATGCGAAAAGCGGCGAGTCATCTATGGCACCGCCACGTTTATGACCGCAGCGTTTGCCATGGCAGCGTCGTCGGTGGTGGTGCGAAGATTAAGTCAGTTGCCGACGGCGACAGGGTGATCGCCGATAGAAACAAAAAACACGAATCGAACGTTCCTGCCTCAACTCAATTACGATGATTCTCAATGAACAATTCTGCTCCGATCAGGTTTTTACTCCTGTGGGTCGCGTTAGGTGCACCCTCATTTGCCGCTGATGGCATTATCGTACCTGCATATCAGCGATTTCGTGCTGACCATTTGAATTCGGTGGATGCTGGGCGACTTCTGATTTCGGAACTCAATTGTCAGTCGTGTCACGGCACGTTTTCGGGTGAAGTACTGCCGCCTCGCCAAGCACCGATTCTGACAAAGATCGGGGAACGAACGAATGCGGAATATTTGCAGAAATTCATTCACGATCCTCAGGCACTCAAGCCGGGAACAGCAATGCCGAGTATGGCGCGTCTGAAGTCCGAGATTGTGATGTCAGAGGCCATCGCTGCTTTTCTGACGCAGGGGACAACTTGGCGTCCGGCGGGAGTAAGCATTGGAGCCGTGCGACGTGGTGAGGCACTCTTTCATACGGTCGGCTGTGCTGCGTGTCATGGTGATCAGCGAGATGTCGCCGTGATCGAAGCGATTCGCAAGGGTCTCACCTCGCTGCCAGCACAGGCAGACGAAGAGGAAGACGAGCCTGCGAAGAAAGTGGCGTCCGATGCCAGCTATGCCACGCCTGACTTCGCGATGCCGCTAGGGAAACTGGACGACAAGTACACGTTGTCCAGTCTGATCACTTTCCTGCAGGATCCGCACGCCGTGCGTCCGTCCGGAAGAATGCCATCGTTGAATCTAAAACCTGAAGAAGCAAGAGACATCGCCAGCTATTTGCTGAAGAACGTCAAGGTGAAGGCCAATATTCATTTTGAGCATTACGAAGGCGACTGGGGAAGCGTGCCCGATTTTTTACAACTGACTCCGACAGACTCCGGCGAGGCGACGGACTTTTCGGTCAGTGCATCACCCAAAACTGACGCATTCGGGCTTCGGTTTACCGGCTTTCTGCAGATCCCGACGGACGGAGACTTCAGGTTTTTCCTAAGCTCCGACGATGGTTCAAAACTACTGATCGACGGTACGGTTGTGGTCGACCATGATGGTGTGCACCCACCCGGATTTCAAGACGGCGTGGCGACACTCAAATCGGGACCGCACGATGTGGTGGTGGAATACTTCGAGGCTGGTGGAGGCGAAGAGCTGCTTGTTGAAATCGAAGGACCGAACATGCCTCGTCAACCAATGGCGGGGTTCGTTACGCTCACACAGGAAGTCGACACAGCGGCAGAAGATGTTGCAGCTGTTGCGTCACCAGAATTGATCGAACAAGGCCGTCAACTATTCGCCTCGTTGGGTTGTGCTGCCTGCCATCAGTTTGGCGATGGCGAACAGAGGATTGCGTGGACCGGCAAGGCACCGCAGTTCGCCAACCTGAAAACCAGCGGCGGTTGCCTCGCGGAACAACCTGCAGTCAATGTCCCGCACTTTGTCCTGAGCCCTCGTCAACGAGACGATATCACGGCGGCGATCTTGGCGTTGCGCGGCGTGAATGCCACGTCGAAAGTAGCATCTGCAAAGAGTGAGATCAACCAAATCTTGCTCACGATGAATTGCTACGCCTGTCATGCGCGGGGCAGCATTGGCGGTGTGTCCGAACCGATGACGCATGTTTTTGTCGGCAGCATTCCGGAAATGGGTGATGAAGGCCGCGTGCCGCCAGGACTGGATGGTGCCGGCGACAAACTCAACGAAGCCTGGCTCAAAACGATTCTGAACGAGGGTGCGAAAGATCGGCCCTACATGACGACGCGGATGCCGAAGTTTGGCAACGCAGCAGCCGATGCTCTGGTACCGCGACTGATCGCCAGTGACCTGCAGGAATCTGTGGCTCCAATTGTGATGCCAGAAGCCGATCACCGTGTCAAAGCCGATGCGCGATTGATGGTTGGTGACCAGGCATTGTCGTGCATCAAATGTCACACCTTTGAACAGTATGCGGCAACCGGAATTCAATCGCTCGACATGACGACTATGACGCGGCGGCTGAGACGCGACTGGTTTCACCGTTATATGCGTGATCCGCAGCAGTATCGTCCGGGGACCCGAATGCCGGCCGCGTGGCCAAAAGGCCGGTCCGTGGTGCCCGACATTCTGGGGGGCGATGCGGGCGTGCAGATTGAAGCCATTTGGCAGTATCTGCTCGATGGCAATCGGGCGAGGATTCCGTCTGGATTGATGCGGGAATCCATTGAACTGATTCCTGCCGACAGGCCGCTGATCTATCGCAATTTCATTGAAGGACTGTCGCCGCGCGGGATCGCAGTCGGGTTTCGGGAGAAAGCTCATTTCGCCTGGGATGCTGAACACATGACCCCGCGTCTGATCTGGCACGGCGGGTTCATTGATGCATCAAAGCATTGGGTGGATCGCGGACCGGGGAATCAGACTCCGCTGGGGGACCATATCATGACACTGCCTGCGGGACCACCGCTCGCCACGCTGGTGTCGCTTGATGAACCGTGGCCGGACAAGTCGCCTCGTGAAAACGGATTTCATTTCAGGGGCTACACGCTGGATGCGGCTGGCGTGCCGGCCTTCAAGTATCAATGGAATGACGTCAGTGTTACGGATTCACTGCAGCCGTTTATGGCAAGTCCTGACAACGGTCTGCAGCGGACAGTGATGGTCAAGTCGTCAGCACGTTTGGAAAATGTGTATTTGCGAATCGCCGCTGGTCCGAAGATTGAAGCTGTCGATGGCGTGTTTGTGACAAATGGAATACAGCTGAAGTTTGACGAGTACGAACCGGTGATTCGGACGATTGGTGGCCATCAGGAATTGCTGGTCCCGGTGCAACTCAACGCCGACGGCAGGGCAATCATTCGTTATTCGATCGTCTGGTGATGCGACTCCGTGTAGGGTGTGTTTCGCTTCGCTGCACACAGCCTACAGGTCTCTGGCGTCGAAAAAAAATCTTGTGAAAGTCTATTCATGCGAATCACGTTAATTATCGCCAGCTTTCTCCTGCTAACGTCATCCAACTGTCTCCGCGCACAGGACTCCGCCGCGCCAACGGAAGAAGACTTCTATCCGCTCACCAAATTCCAGATTCCGAAGGGCATCGTGCTGGAAGCGGGAGCGATCGAGCCGCTGCCTGACGGCACACTGGCGATTGCCACACGACGGGGAGACATTTATCGGGTATCGAATGCTTGGGGCGATGATCCGGCAGCGGCGACGTTCGAACTGTATGCTCAGGGCATGCACGAAATTCTTGGCCTGAGTTACAGAGATGGCTGGCTCTATGCCACGCAGCGTTGTGAAGTGACACGATTGCGAGATACTGACAATGATGGACAAGCTGATGATTTCGAAACGTTCAACGACAGTTGGAGCATCAACGGCGACTATCACGAGTACGCGTTTGGTTCGCCATTCGACAAGGATGGCAATATGTGGGTGGTGTTGTGCCTGACGGGTTCATTTAACAGTGATTGCCCATGGCGTGGCTGGGCGTTGCGGATCGATGCGTCCGGCAAAACGATCCCGACGTGCAGCGGAATTCGCTCACCTGGTGGGATGGGCTTCAATGCCGAAGGCGACGTCTTCTATACCGACAATCAGGGCCCGTGGAACGGCACGTGTAGCCTGAAATGGCTGCGTCCAAATTCATTTCAGGGGCATCCGGGCGGCAATCGCTGGTTTTCACTGACGGACGGCGGCAAGGATGCGGCACCGCAGGAACCACTGAGTGGCAGTCGGATTATGACCGAAGCGGACAAAATTCCGGAATACGAGCCCCCTGTAATTTTGTTTCCGTATCAGAAAATGGGGCAGAGCGCCAGCGGTATCGCGTGCGATGTGAGTCACGGGAAATTCGGCCCGTTTGAAAATCAATTGTTTGTGGGTGACGTGACGCACAGCACAGTCATGCGTTGCTTCGTCGAAAAAATTAACGGCCACTATCAGGGAGCCTGCTTTCCATTTCGTGAAGGGATCAGCTCAGGCACACTGGCACTGCGAATGACGGACGACGCCACGATGTTTGTGGGAGGCACGAACCGTGGCTGGGGCTCGCGGGGTACGAAACCATTCTCGCTGGAACGCCTCCGCTGGTCGGGGAAAATGCCATTTGAAATTCAGGAAATGCGGGCTCAGTCAGACGGGTTTGAACTCACGTTTACCGAACCTGTGGATCCTGAGATCGCGCGGAAGCCCGAAACATGGACGATGGAAACGTACTGTTACATTTTTCAGTCATCGTACGGCAGTCCGGAAGTTGATCATACCAAACCGCTCATCACGCAGATTGATGTTGCTGCCGACGGCCGATCAGTGCGTCTGAAAATCGATGGCCTGCAACGCGGACACATTCACGAACTGCACGCCGATGGCTTGAGATCCACCACCGGCATTCCTCTGCTGCACCCTGTCGCGTATTACACGTTGAACTACATACCGTAGATGGGAGCGAACAATGGGACTTCTGGCCGGCACAAAATTCGATCGACCCCCGCATTGTGATCGCTGTGAAAAATTGGAAGCTGAGTGTACCTGTTCGCCGCTGGAACCAGTGCGAACGCCGCCCGGAAAACAGACCGCCCGGATTGCTGTGGAAAAGCGCAAGCACGGGCGCATGATAACAGTCATTCGCGGGTTGGCGGCGGAGGACACAGACCTACCATCGCTGCTCAAACGTCTGAAGAATGCCTGCGGAGCGGGCGGGACGATCACAGACGATAGTTTGGAAATTCAGGGGACTCAGGCAGATCGAGTGCGGACAGAATTGCAGACAATCGGGTATAAAGTGAGAGGGTGAATCGTAGCTCAGTTCTCCGCCGAAGGAGATTCCTGTCAGCGCACGATAAAAACAAGCGATCCAAGCTTATGGAGACAGCATGCTATGAAAACAATCACTCTTCCGATCTTCATCCTACTTCTCGCAGCGTTCTGCTCCCGATCAACGGCACTCGCAGTTGAAGAGCCGGACGACGCGACTAAGGCTCCGACGGTCGTCGATGAAAGCCGCTACGAAAACCGTCTGGATCACGATCCGAACGGTATCGGCAAGTTCTACATGGGCCGTGAGATTGCGCATGTGATGGGTTTCGGGCCGGGGGGGCAGGGGGCGGACTGGTTGGAACGATCCACGCGCGAAGAAGAGGAACGTCTGGTGTTGCTGGTGCGTTCGCTGCAGTTGAAGCCAGGTGAAGTAGTAGCCGACATTGGTTCTGGCAGTGGAGTGATCGCACTTCGCATGTCCGAACAGTTATTGCCGGATGGCAAAGTTTTCGCGGTGGATGTGCAGGATGAAATGCTGGAACGTCTGAAAGCCAACTGCGAACGCTTTGGTATCAAAAACATCGAACCGGTGAAGGGAACGCAGTACAAGACTGGATTAAAACCGGCAAGCGTGGATATGGCCATCATGGTGGATGTGTACCATGAGTTCGAATTTCCGCACGAAATGATGACTGATATAGCCAAGGCGATGAAACCCGGTGGACGCGTGGTGCTTGTAGAATACCGCAAGGAAGATCCGACGGTGCCCATCAAAGAAATTCACAAGTTGTCGCAGGGTCAGGCGAAGAAGGAAGTTGAGCAGGCGGAGTTCGGTCTGCGGTGGACAGAGACAATTCATGTTTTGCCGCGCCAGCATATTCTCATATTCACAAAACAGTAGGATGGACATTCATGTCCGTCGGAGTTTCAGCTATGGACCGGACTACGCTGCGAGGCGTTGCGTTTTGGACGGCGGTGATCACCTCCCTGATCGGTTTGATGATTCGTGCTATGTATGCGTTAATACCGTTTGCGACTTTCGGCCTAGACCTTTCGAGTGTCTACAAATTGATGGGGGTCGTTAGTCTCTTCGTGGAAGGCCTGAGCAGCGGATCATTGTTGTTGTTCCTCGGCCTCGTCCACTACGACCTGATGACCGCCCAGCGACTTTCGGAACATGCCCGTGACTATCTGATCCGTGATCTGACGCAGTCGTCTCAGGAAAATAAATCGAATCATGGTTGAGAACCTGCCGTATGAGACCGTTCGTCACAAAGCGCTGACAATCGATGGCTACTCCCGCGCGGCCGTGCAGAGCTATTGGCGCGTCGCGGAACTGAAGATCGGATTTGAATTGGGAGCCAGTCCGTGGGCCTTCATGGGGACTCAGTACTTTCTGGTCACACACGCGCATCTCGACCATCTGGCCGCCTTGCCCGTGTATGTCGCACGGCGGCGCATGATGAAAATGGAACCGCCCACGATTTATCTGCCGGAAGAGGTCGTCGATCCCGTCTGGGCCATGCTCAAAGCATGGCAGAAACTGGATCGCGGTCGCATGAATTGCGAACTCGTCGGTGTCAAGAGCGGCGATGTGCTGACGTTGTCGCGCGAACATCGTGTGGCGGTGTATTCGACGACGCATACCGTGCCGTCGGTCGGCTACATCGTGTACGACGTGCGGAAAAAGCTGAAGCCCGAGTTCCACGGTCTCAAAGGTGATCAGATTCGCGACCTGAAATTTCAGGGGATCGAAGTGGCCGCAGAATCCTTGACGCCGATTCTGGCCTTCACCGGAGACACGTCACCGGCTGGTCTTGATGAGCATCCCGACAATTTTACGGCAGAAGTGCTGATCACGGAGATGACGTTTTTTCGTCCCGAACATCGCAAAGAAAAGATCCACAAGTTCGGCCACATGCATCTGGATGACATCATTGAACGTGCCGACAGGTTTCAGAATCAACTGATCATTCTGGCGCATCTGAGTACGAGGACACACGATGCAGAAGCGAAACGTCGTCTGGATCAGCAATTGCCGCCATCACTGCGAAATCGCGTGCTGCTGTGGAAGCAAGGTGATCGGCCACAATACGTGCCGCAGGAAAAGTGACCGCGCAACAAGAAACTCAGCAGGACGGCAGTAAGAATCTACCTGCACACCTCAGTTCCAGCCCTAGATTGGCCAACACCACCTCTGCCGGTGTTACTATCAGCTGCCGTTCGCTTTACCGGCACCATATTCTGTTGTGTTTGTGCTTCCTGAGTTGTTTCGTGGCTAGAAAAGGCCCCTGTTTCATGCGTATTCGAATGGATGAAACGTTGTGGACCACCCACGATCATGGCGCTCCTCCCTCGCCTTGAAGTCAAGCCCGGCGTCTCGCAAATCATTGTTGCCGTTGACGGCTCCACGGATCGAACTTCCGACGAACTTGCACCGTGGCAAGTGCAAGCTGGTTTCAACACAGGAACTCGATGGTTGAATGTTGATTTGCCGTCTGTCGTGCAGTGTGTCAAGACTAAATGGTGGTGTTAAGGCTCCACCTCGAGATCTGGGCTATCCTGGAGCGTAGAGTTTTTGTGTTTACTGACAACAAATCAGTCTAGACTCGAAGAAGGAGAGATTAGACTGAATCGGGTTTTGTTACTTCTTTCATGAGGTGCGACATGCTTTTTGATTGCATGTATGAGTGTGGCGGGCGAATTGCCCGGCATGTTGATGGACCGCAATGGGCAGACGGCGGTCACCGGAATGGCATGCGGGCAGTCCCCTTCAACTACAGGACAAGGACTTTGTGCCGTCGCGGCAGTCACCTGTGCTACAGTTCCGACGACGAGACCGGGGCAAGGCCCTGATTGTGCTGTGCCCGGTGCTGCTTGCGCTGCATGTGCCGGAGCACATATAATCCTAGTGGAACACATTATTGCTTTCTTGTAACTTCGCCCTATTGTTTGAGGTGCTGAAGACCAAGGGGAAGACTACGGTGGTGCGTCGGACAAGAATGTCCAACCTACGAAAACGCCGACTCGCCTTCGAAGAAATCAGGCAACGTGTGGAAAAACTAAAAGCACGCGATCAAATTCGCCTTCATCATATTTTTGATGATGAGCAGATTCATCAGATGTG
>QWQG01000067.1 GCA_003670925.1 Planctomycetota bacterium
ACGGTCTCTGACGAGCGTGGCGAAACGAAATGTGGGTAACGACAATGGCTTTTGCGCATTGCGTCGCAAGTTTGGAGACTCAGGAAGGTTCAGGCAATTCGAACGTCGCGTTCATTGGCAGGTGATGCCCGGCAGGTGATTGTCGAAAGAGGCACAGCTTTGAATCGCCAACTGCCTATCGACCTTTTTCCTTGTGGCTCCGGCCTGCTCGGTTAAGCCAAAGGTCCGAGGATGGCTTCTCTCCAATTTGCGCATACAGCGTTGCGAGCTCATCCATGATGCTGTCTGACGGGGCATCGGCATTCTGCCGGAGAAGTTCGTTGATACGATACCGCTTGTCGCGAATGGCGGTCCCCTGTACGCGATGCTGCTGCGATTGGGACGAGCGTCCTAGGCCTCGAAGTGCTTCTGACAACTTAAAATGAGCTCCCTCAAGAAAAGGCTGCATCTTCAACAATTTCTCGAAATCTGCGGCAGCCGAGGCATAATTCCCTTGGTCCAGATAAACAGAACCTCGGGCGAGGTACGCCGCAGGCAGATGCTGAAATTCAGCAAAAATGGTATCAATAATTGCCATCGCCTCGGCAAGTCGCCCGTCCAGACGGTAAAGGTCGACCTTTTTGGCCTCAAGGCGAACAGACGGCCCTATTGTTCGTTCTAGTTCGGCGACTTCCTGCCACGCTGCCTCACTTTTGCCAACCACAGTCAGCTGATCAATCAGCTGGAACTGCAGTTCCACCCGAAGATCTGCAGGGGGATCGTGCGCTAGGATCTCGCGACAGACTTCAAGGCATTCTGATTCAAGGCCCATCGACTTCAGCTCGCTCACCAGAAGCAATCCGGTCTCTGCATCACCCGGTTGTTCGTGAATCACATTTCGGAGCAGCCGAAGAAATTCTTCCTGCCTCCCATTTTCGCGATATACCTTTATCAGAAGGCTGCGTGCACTGATTGAATCTGCGCTATCGGTGATCGGAACAGATTCCAGTGATTCCCAAGCCATTTTCGGCAGGTCACCAAAATACGCCCCCCGCCCGAGCATCAACAGTAAATTGCTGCGACAGCGAGTTCTGTCTAAGGCCGAAAATAATTTTTCCGCTTCGTCGCGTTGGTCCAGACGAATCATCAACTCTGTCAACGCGAGCTGTGCATCGGGATAGTCGCCGCTCCGAATTTCCAGCGCACGACGAAAGAGTCGCTCACTCGCCGCAGGAGATTTTGCCCGCAGGTGAAGCCCTTGCTGCAGCAATTCCTCCGGATCCCGCGCCAGCGCCAACCATAACGTCGAGGCTACCATCACCGCCAAGATAACCAGCATCGTGGAAATGCGTTTCACTGGCGGTGCTGGGATTTCAGGGTCAGGGACTTCCATCAACATGCGTTCCACGCCCTTCCACTAGGAAATGCATTTGCCGCGTGGCGAGCCCGCGAAAGACTTCCTTCGATCGTCCCGGCCAGGACACACTGACCGCAGTCACGCTGATATCCCGATCCACTGGAAAAATCAGACGTTCATCACGCTGTGAAAAGAATCCTGAGCCGTGAACTATCCACTGGGTCAGATTCCGTCCAGAAAATGTGGTCACGACGCATGCCCCTACCGCATCAGGATCTCCCTGCCGGGCCCGCAATTGTACGGTCACATAATTTTCGGGTGTCCGGCAGTTTCGTAGTATTTGAATCGGCTCATTCATGGGTACTGTGATCAGATCGAGGCCTCCATCATCATCGAGATCGCCCACAGTCGAACCGCGACCAGAATGTTTTTCGCTGAACCAAGCTCCTCCACGTTGAGACACATCTTCAAAGCGTTGTCCCGCAATGTTACGAAATAATTGAGGCTGCTGTGCAAACGGGGAAATGGCCGTTGTGTAGATGGGGTTTCCATTCACCACAAAGATATCAGCCCATCCGTCTCCGTCAAAGTCCACCATGCTTGTTCCAAATCCAACGTTCATCCGTGAAACACCCGAAAGTCCGGTGGCAACTGTCGCATGCATCCAAAGTCCCCCGCCGATATTACGGTAGAGCGCATTGTCTTCGTTTTCGAAATTCGTCACAAACAAGTCAGGCAGACTGTTGCCATCAAAATCTGCAACATCAATCCCCATACTGGCATCCGAGTGCCCCCACTCGCCGAGAGCGACACCGGCAGATTCGCCGCACTCGACCAGAGGCAGCGTATCACTCCCAAGGTAAAGCTGATTTGGCAGAGCATCGCTGCTCACATAAAAGTCCACGAGACCATCGCCGTTCAGGTCGGTTGCAACAACTCCCAAGCCATGAACATTCCCTTTGAGCGCTGCATACCTAGACCAGTCTTCAAAACTGCCATCAGCATTGTTGTGGAACAGCTGACAGGTAGTGCCCGCATACGACGTAGGGCCACATAAATCGCGTTCCTGATTGCGACCAAAGCAATGAATGTCCGTCTCCGGGGTCCAGTCCGTGTAGCAGGCCACAAAGAGATCTGGAAAACCATCCTGATCGATGTCGGCAAAGGCTGCGGCCGTTCCCCAGCCCCATGCTGGCAGTTGATTCTCATCTGCAGCTTCTGCGAATGTGCCGTCCCCAAGATTGCTGTACAGGCGGCTGCGGCCAAAAGCACAGACGACAACATCGGGAAAACCGTCCGTATTAAAGTCACCAAATGCGCAGCCCTGAGAGTAGTCCGCAGGGATAGAAACTCCCGACACCTTGGAAACATCCGCAAATTGCAGCTTGCCCTGATTGCGAAACAAGGCGGATGAAACTCCGGCAATCTTCAATGGAGATTCTACAGAGATTGTTCCTCCTCCAGTGAAGAACAAGTCCGCATCTGCGTCCCGGTCAAAATCCAGCACCGCAGTTCCTCCCCCGAAGCTTTCAATCATCAGGAATCTCCCTGAGTTCCGTCCATTTTGATTCGCAAATCGAATTCCAGACTGATGGGTCACATTGTGAAACCAATCCCCGGACACCACTTCTGCAGAATATGTGGCTACTTCGGGGCTAGTCGAGTCGACTGAACCGGCAACCGGGAGCGGTAAAGTAGTTAACGGGGCAGTTACGACCGCTGATACGTCCTCTGCAATCCCTGACGCCCGCTGTTTGGAGGCATTCGGCACCGGCTCCACACGACCGCACCCAAAGACAATGGCGGTAGTCACGGCAAGACAAAGGATGGCACATCTTTGCACCGAACGGTTCCTAGAATGAAAAGCTGCCAGCACGCTACCTGAAAAACACGGAATTCAGAGTTCAGTGCCAACCGCCAGTGTGCGGCTACAGAGCGAATTTGTACTCCGCGCGGTAATAAGTGAGACAATTGGCGAGCGGCATGCGTCAGCTTCCCGGGACAAAAACGAGGTACGATGAGGTCTCACGCCGCTCCGCTCGCCGGACTCATTTCTGGCCGCGTGGAGTATATCTTGAGACGGCATTAGCGAAATGTGACTACATTCTGCCGTTTTTCAGTGCCTGTCTAACGAGAGGTGGTGAAGGCATCGATGAGACACCATCGCTGAGGATGAGTCCAGTGTGATCCGCCCGAAACGAATCTACCAAAACACTTCGCTTATCGTTGAACCAAAAAAGAAAGCCCGGAATAATCCGGGCTTTCAAGGCTTTCTCGAATGGAAACTTACATTAGAAATTTCCTATTACTTCATTACCAGCATAGGTATTCAGAGCGCCCCAAATGCCAGATCCACCAGACCAGCCGGTTTTGTCTTCTCCTGGATAATCAAGGGTCTCGTTTAGAAATTTGACTGAACCGTCAGCCAGAAGAGCCTGAGCCCCGCCAGGGTGCCTTGAACTCGCACCTGGCCAATTATTATTGATGCCAAAACAGTGAAGATAAGCTGGGTGCATCGCATAAGGAGCACCAAAAGAATTCCAGAATTGACCAGAACCACTTCCGTCTGCGGCCCAACCGTTGTGGGCCCCGTTCGGCCCTGTGTTAGGGGTGACGTCGCCAGCGTCGCCAGTGGTAATTAGCAACGATCGGAATACTGCATTGTCTGCACCTCCTGTACGTGGAATACCACCACCGTTGTGCAGATGACCCGGAACATTGGGCTGTGGCTGGAAGCTTGAAGTAGCGACTTCGCATACAGCAATCGTGTTCGACAATCCGTCCTTGATCATCTGAAATGTACAGTGCGTATTCAAATTGAAAACACCGGAGATTTCATGATTCGGACGTTTCCACCAGTCGTATCCTTCAGCTCCGGCATAGTTGGTCCAACCAATATTATGTCTGTTAATGCCGCCGCCGAAGCCCGGATCGCTAGGACATTCGAAGCCCTTCAATCGCACTGCCTGGAGGGGTTTCGTAGTGACTCCGTAAGGAATGGGTTGATTCCATGCCGGAATGTTAAAGTTGATGTTATTGTAAAGACCCACCTCTTCGATGTAGGGGAGAATCATACTGACCCACGTAAAATTTCGTCGATCGAGAGCGGAAGCGATGTTACCGCTACCACCACCGAGGTCCTGTTCGAGGCCCCAATAATCACATTGCGGCAGCATCTGATAGGTATCGTGATAGTTGTGCAGCGCGAGCCCTATCTGCTTCAGGTTATTTTTGCACTGTGTTCGGCGAGCAGCCTCACGTGCTTGTTGCACAGCTGGCAACAGCAATGCAATCAAAATCGCAATAATAGCAATGACCACCAACAACTCAATAAGCGTGAAACCAAAACGTCTTCTTTGTTTTCTGACCATGTAAAAACTCCTCGTAAAACATCAAAAACATCAAAACAATAACGTCCACTTAGAATGAGAGCCGAACTCCGCGAGCAGGCTCCTTGCTCAAGCTTATCGAAACTTGCGTTGGAGTCAATTCCCAAATCTTCGATTAATTCCCAAATTTCGAATCAAATTCCTCGCGTCTTGCACCCATGATGGGGTATCAGGCAGTCACGCTTTGCCAACCATTTTGACGTTCGGATTGGTTATGAAACTTCGAAAAAACGCTGTAATCGTCATCACATCATTGGCGTCCGCCCTTGTTCTTTATGTTCTTGCGTCCATGTCTCGCTCGGACCCGGATCGGCTTTTGCGTGAAACAATTCGTGCAGCAACCTTGCAAAATACAGATGAAACAATATTGAACCTCGACTCGATCCTAGCCCACTATCCTGACCATGTGAATACACTCATGGAACGTGTTGAGTATTCACGTTCGGAATCTGAGAAACTCATGTTTTTGGCGCGAGTTCAGCAGGGTCCATCGCAGAAAGTCGCTGGGGCTCGCCTGCTTGAAGGCAATATTTTGCTGGATCAGAAGCGGTATAGGGATGCACTTGCCGCATTTCGGGAAGCCGTGAGGCTCAGGCCATCTTTTGATGAGGCACGATACCGTTTGATCCCATTGCAGGCATTGCAACGGAAGCCGGCAGCCGTGCGTGAGCAATTGCAGGCCATTCGCGAAATTCGACGGCTGACACTTGCCGAAATGGTTCTTTGGATCACGGCCGACGAAAGGCTAACGCCGTTTTCTGAGGCAGTTGGCTACCTTGAAGCGTTTCTGCAAGCAGATCCGAACGATGTCGATAGCCTCAGGGCGCTCTGCATCTATCTTGCGGAAGAGTCTCAGCAAGATGCGGCTGTCGGTCAACTGAAAGCAGCATTGCAGAAAACGCCTAATGATCCTGACCTTCTCGCTCTGCTGGGACATTTCCTGCTAGACGGCGGGCAGATTACTCAAGCCGCTGAGGTTCTGAACTCCCTGCGGCCGGAGTTAGGCTCCAGCGTTGAGCAATGGCATGCGCTCGGTCAGCTGGCATTCGCTTCCGGAGATCTGAAATATGCCAGAATTGCTGCGGAATTTGCTGCGTTAAGTACTCCGTTCGAACGTTCTCGAACCTACCTCTACTATCGCGTATTGAATGCCTTGGGAAATCACGAGCAGACGGCGGAGTGGCAAAAGCGTTCTGCAACGCTCAACACCCTGCATACCGAAGTGGCAACAGTGGAAATCACCATCGTTCGCAAGATCCTTGATCCGCGGCCAGTCATCCGTGTTGCTGGGTTATTGCTTGAACTAAACCGTCCAACTGAAGCACGGGAATGGATCGAGATGGCACGGTCGATGAATGGTGCGGCACAGTCGCTGAGCCAGCTTTCGCAGCGGTGTGCCGAGCAATTGGCGTCGTATCAGGAACCTGTCCTGATCTCGCCGGGATCTGCGTGGAACTCCGCTGACCGATTGCGGCATTCCGTAATCGCCGGACCGCGACAGGAATCCGGGACTGTCGCATCGGCAGGTATCCTCTTGACGGACAGCGCCCGAGAAATGGGTTTGCAGATGGTCTATGAGAATGGCCGCACCGGACTGAAGTATCTTGTTGAGGCGATGGGGGGGGGGGTGAGTGTGGTCGATTTTGATCATGACGGCTGGCCGGATCTCTACTGCCCCCAAGGAGGATCCCTCGGAGATGGTCCAAAACTACCACCGGTCTCAGATCAGCTTTTTTTGAATCGCAAGGGAACTGCGTTTTCGAATGTTTCTGATCCCGCGGGTATTCGTGAATACGGTTACAGCCAAGGGGTGGCGGCGGCTGACATCAACGGGGACGGATTTGACGACATTGTTGTGGCCAATGTTGGCCGGAATACACTGTTTCTGAACTGCGGTGACGGGACTTTTAATGACATCACGGATGGCTCTGGAATCGAGATGTCATCTGCCATGAGTTCCAGCGTGGCACTGGCAGATCTGGACGGTGACACGGATCTGGATTTGTACGTCGTGAACTATGTGGATGAATTAAAGATCTGCCGTGATGACCATCAGCAGATTGCAACCTGCAATCCTGCGTCGCACGCAGCGGCTGCCGATGAGCTTTATGAAAATCTAGGCAATGGTCAATTCCGTGACGTCAGTGCCGCGTTCAACAACGGTCACACTTCTGGAAAGGGACTTGGCATCATGATCGCCCGGCTGGATGGCGATCTGCAACCCGACATTTTTATTTCCAACGACACAACCCCAAATTTTCTGTTCGTCAATCGGACAAACGCGGATGGCTTGCAGTTTGAGGAATTGGGATTCTCTATGGGAGTCGCTGTCAACGGAACTGGACAGGTTCACGCTGGCATGGGAATCGCGTGTGCGGACTTGGATCATGATCTGCGGCCCGACTTGTATGTAACCAATTTTCATCGCGAAGCCAATAGCCTTTTCCTGCAGCGGGATCCAAGTGTGTTTCAGGATTCAACGACGGCTGCCGGCCTTCGCGAACCCACTTTGCCTCGCCTCGGGTTTGGGACACAGGCCCTTGATCTGGATCTTGACGGATGGATGGAACTGTTCGTCACCAACGGACACATTGATGATCAGACGGATCGTGATATCGAATGGAAAATGGCTCCGCAATTGTTTCGCACTGTCGATGGGCTCCACTGGAGCGATATTTCTTCGCAAAGCGGCCCGTTCATGCACCAGAAAGCACTTGGCCGCGGCGTATCCGTACTGGATGCCAATCGTGACGGCCGCCAAGACCTGGCCATTGGCTATCAGGATCGGC
This sequence comes from Planctomycetota bacterium, assembly GCA_003670925.1. GTDB lineage: Bacteria > Planctomycetota > Planctomycetia > Planctomycetales > Planctomycetaceae > SXXK01. The sequence continues at coordinate 7,515 of QWQG01000067.1, forward strand.
CATTGGCCCTGCTGATCAATGAATCATCCGCCCCAGGCAATTCCGTGGTCCTGTGTTTGATTGGTGTCTCCTGCAATCGCAGCGCGACGAATACCGTCGTTTACTGGGAGATCGGCGGCAAACGCATGATGACAGAACTTCGCGGCGGCGACGGTTACTATTGCTGCAATGAACGAAGACTGACTCTGGGGCTTGGCACATCGGAATTGGCAGAGCTGATTGAGATTCACTGGCCCGATGGCAAAGTCGATCAATTACAAAATGTCATCGGAAACAAAAGTTACCTGGCTCGTCAGGGCACACCGCTGGTGGAAGAGCCGCTCTGACAGGCTGGCTTACACAGTCCTGTGCCGCGGAAGAAAAAGTTTAAACAGAAGCCATGTAACCAGAACGGACCAGATGACAGTCGTCGCAACGGCCAGGGCCTGCATCGTGATTTGATCTGTATTGCCCTGAATCGCACCAAGAATCTCACGTCCGTCCCATCTCTGACCTCCCACGCCCGAAGTGGCAAACATTCCCGCTCCCAACAAACCCGCCAGACTGCTGACACCAAGAGTTGAAAACAGTTGTCGCTGCGGATCATGGGGATTCCGCCGCGAGGTTGCATGGAAAACAATGTTGGAGAGCACGACGGAAGTGCAACCAAGGATCATCGCTGACTGCGAAAGCATAAATCCCGCCCCCGGTGCAATCGCCGCCAATCCTGCGAGAGTTCCAGCTGCGGTGTTGTCCGTGAATGGCCGCTTCCACAGAAACGAATTGCTGAAACTCCATATCAGGATCCCACAGCTAGTGCCTAGCAGCATATTCACCAGTGCGATCATCGCACGACCGTCAGCGTGAAAAGAGTAGCCACTGACATGGAGCGACATACCCAGCCACATTAAAAGAATTCCTGTAGCCGAATGCCAGTCCGAGCCAGAGCATGCCGGGAATTCGTCATGTTTCGGCACGCCAAATAATGCGGAGCAACCTGATGCGAGCAGGACAAGTCCCAGACTAAAATCGATGGCACCGTGCTCCTCCAGCCAGCCATCCCCGGAAATCGCATGCGCAACAGGTGCGAAAACCAGTGTACTCCACAGCACTGTGACCAGCCCCAGCCGCAGTCCCGTCAGCCGCCGCGACCAAAGTAGGGTCAACGGCAGCACAACGATCATAAAGCTGCACCAGCGAAAACAAAATTCCAGCAGGAGTGGCAGATGAAAATGCGGACGCTTCGTGGGAAACATTGGCCGGTCTGGCCCCACGACCGGCATCAGACCGTCCATCGCCAGATAGTCCATGTTTCCGAACGCCCCGCCCCGCCCGTGTAAGTGAGTTTCGTCCTCCTTCGCATCTTCAATGACCATCATCTCCTGCAATGACAGCATCGGTCGTGGATTTTGGTCTTCGGCTGGTACCGTGCCGATTGAGGGAGCGAAGGCAATTGAGAAGATCCAAAGCGCCCAAGCGACCGTCAGCATCGCGACCTGCAGTGGCAGTGATTTCCAGATTGCCCGGTCGCCTGCGGATCCAGACGGAAAAAAAACCAACACAAATCCTCCGATGAACAGGATCATCGACAGAATTGACACAACCGCAATCCAGCCCAGTTCGCCCGACGAAAACACGATCTGCCATGAATTCATAGTTCTTCTCGCAGTCTCTTACCCTGTCCTCGAACAATCTGCTGATCCGTATCGACGGGCCCCGGAACAAACACTTCCACGCAATCTTCCACCGGACCATCTGGCCAATGCACGACAATCCTGTCGATCTGCGTATGAATCCCAATTCCCAGATGCACCCGCACGTCGTTGCTGGCAAGAAAACTGGTACAAGGCGTTACGCTTGAAGTCCATTGGTCATCGCCGCATTGCACGGTCACCCTGGCTCCAATCGCATCACGCTTCCGCTCGCTGTCCATCAGCCGCAGCCGAATCCAATGCCCATGTTTTGGAAACTCGTTCCGATAAAATCTGGCTCGACTTCCGGAATTCGTGACGAGCAAGTCGATGTCGCCATCTTCATCCGGGTCTCCGTACAGCAGACAGCGAGCTGACCCGACGGCTCGCGTAAAATCACCACCTTGATCCTGAGTCGCGTCGCGCAGCAGCCCCGACCCTGTTGACATCAGCAACAGATTTCTGTCCGCGTAGTCACTCCAGTATGCCGCAGTGTCCTGCACACTGTCGGATCGAACCTGAAAATTATCGTCACCATGCGGGGGAAATCGTGAGTGGCAAGGAATCACCAGTCCATTTGCAAGTGGCAAATCCAACCAGCCATCATGATTGAGATCGATCAGCGCCGCACCCCACCCTGTATGCTTTCGAGTCCAAAGATTGAACTCAGAACTCTGTGTGCTGTCGGTAAAAAAACCTTTTCCCGAATTCTGATACAGCATCGTACTTTCCGTCGACAGCGTCGAGATGACAAAATCCTGCGATTGGTTTCGATCGACATCTCCGAAAGCGATTCCCATGCTCCCTAGGGCCGAGCCGACCGCGTTGACCGCGACGCCATAAGCGACAGCCTGCTCCAGAAACGTGCCGTTCTGCTGATTCACCCACAATCGATTGGGCAGACTGTCGTTGGCGATCAGAATGTCAGGCCAATCGTCGCCCGACACGTCAGCGGTGACAACCGTAAATCCGTAGCTCGTGACTTCTGACATCCCTGCCGAAACGGTGACGTCGGTGAAATGCAGTTGTGGCTTCCCCATGTCAGCAGCAGCCTGCAGGCCATCGTTATGATAAAGACGATCGACCGTCGGCGAGAATTTATGCGGCCCACAGTAGCTGACGATTCCTTTGAGGAACCCGCAACTCGTCTGATGATCGTAGACATCATCATGGGTATAATTTGCGACGACAATGTCCAGAAGTCCGTCTCGATCATAGTCGAAAAAACTGACACCGGTCCCCCACTCGGTTTCTACGATGCCGGCCGCAACAGCAACGTCCCGAAACTGAAGATTGCCTTCGTTCAACAGTAGCCGGTCCTGCTTCACACAGGTGACGTACACATCCGAATCGCCGTCATTGTCCACATCACCAACCGCACAGCCCATTCCAAAACCAAGGCCATCAAGTCCCGCCTGAGCAGAAACATCCTGCAGCGTTCCATCTGCAAGTCCGCGATACAAAACCCAGCCGGTTTCTGTCCCCAGTGGAAAATCGCCCTTTGCCTTTGGGGATCGCTCGCCATTGATCATCAATAAATCGAGACGTCCGTCGTTGTCAAAATCACTCCACGCCGCTCCTGATCCCACGGACTCCGGCACGTAATAAGTTCCCAAAGGCCCCACCGCATGAGAAAACGTCAGTCCGATTTCATCCGTGGCATCGACAAGTGGTCGCGATTCGGCCTCGGGAAGCGGAGTGTCTTTTAGGCAGTCATATCCCTTTGACTTCTTATTTTCTGCGTGATTCACAGGAGCGTCTCCATTTTGAATCTTTAAATTGCGGACAGTCACCCACAGCAGTCCGACCGCAACAATCAAGACGCCGGTAATTCGTCCCCAAGGCAATGCCGTTTGTGATTTCTGAATCATAGAATGGCACACGCAATATGAATGATGAGACGCCGCTCGACAACGAACAAAATTGCAGACAATGCCTCAGGAGTGTATAGACGAGGAGCAAGAACCGGTAGCGAGTGCGCGACCGTTCTGTCTGTCTGTCGTGATGTGAATTGGCTCTTATCCAGACGTGGATAACGAATGGTAATGTGGGTGTTTCGGGTTCGAGTTTCTGGAAATTCTAAGGCACCATTTGTCCGGCGTGGATCCGGTTCTACTGGCCAAATACCGACAAATCGTGGATCCGCGTGCGGCGTTCATTGACAACACTGAATGCCACGGATGTAATGCTCGAGAGCGTGCGACAGTGTCAACTCTCACCGTGACGGTTGCAGTAAGCGTCATGGATACGGTCAACATGCGGAGTGGAGCGTGATTCGAATTCCCCTGTTCGGACGCATCGCTCTTGCATTCGTGGGTTTCGGACTGCTGCTGATTCCACAGATTCTCTGGCTCAGCACCAGCCAGTTCCTGTCAGAACTCGGACATCCATTCAAGAAGCCCTGCGACAACGTGACTGCTGTCCCGGCGAAGTCACGTGCAACAAAGTCCTTTGTGGATATCACGGACCAGGTCGGACTGGACTTCCAGCATGTGGCGGGGCCGTTGGGTAGCTATTACATGCCCGAAGTGAACGGGACCGGCGGCGCGTTCTTTGACTATGATTCCGACGGTGATCTGGATATCTATCTGATCAATGCCGGGCGTTCGCCAAAGGCCGCAGGTAATTTTCCACCGGGGACACGCATCGAAAATCGGATGTTTCGCCAGGAAGCCGAAGGGCGTTTTGTGGATGTCACCGAAGAGTCCGGGCTTGGCGATACAGGTTTTGGTTCGGGTTGCGCGATTGGCGATATCGATAATGACGGTGATCCTGATGTCTATGTCACGAACTACGGCCAGGATCGACTCTACCAGAACAATGGAAACGGAACGTTTCGTGACATCACACAGTCAGCCGGTATGGACGAATCTGATCCAGGAACAGGAGCCGTCTTTTTCGACTACGACCGTGACGGTCGCCTAGATTTGTTTGTGACTAATTACGTGTCCGACGCCGTCCACGGCCTTTCTGTGGCATGCGAATTCGGAGAAGGCCGTGTTACCTACTGCGGCCCAATGATGTTCTCAGCGACCGCCGACCGGTTATGGCATAATGAGGGAGTTCATACAGATGCCAGTGGCAATTCTTCAGTCGCCTTTGCAGACGTGACCATCAAAGCTGGGATGGCTGAGACTAAGGGTGCCGGGTTTACAGCGGTGTCAGCCGACTTTAATCGTGACGGATGGCCCGATATCTATGTTGCCAATGATTTGTATCCGAACCGTCTTTGGATCAACGGTGCCGATGGCACCTTTAGTGACCAGGGTCATTTGCGCGGCGTGGCGCTCAATGGAAAAGGCGCAGCCGAAGCCAGTATGGGGACAGCCCTTGGTGACGTGAATGGCGACGCAGCGTTTGATCTGCTGGCGACAAACCTCACCCACGAAGCTGATACCCTTTATCTGAATGCCGGAGATGGCATGTTCGTTGACGGCACGCAGATGTCCGGACTTGGTGAGCTGACGTTGCCCCACACTGGATGGGGAGCCGCATTTCTGGATCTGGATCAGGATCAGGATCTCGATCTGGCACTTGCGAATGGACTTGTAACCCCCTGCGAATGGATGTTGTCGTCCCGACTGCCACGGCAAGTCGCATCCAAAGCGTTGACTCCGAATCCGGCCACCTTTTGGGCCGGCTATGCGGACCGTAACCTCCTGCTGGTCAATGACGGGAGAGGAATGTTTCACGACCAAAGTGATTTTGGCGGCGACTTCACATCAGAGACCGGGAGCGCACGGTCACTGATCTATGGGGACATTGATGAAGATGGCGATCCCGATCTGCTGGTAACTTACTGCGGCGGCCGTGCCCGACTTTTTCGCAACGATGTTCCAAAACGCGGGCACTGGCTGAAGGTGCGTGCGTTTGATCCTCGACTGCATCGGGACGCCTATGGCGCTGAGGTTACCGTCAGCGTCGGTGACCGACGACTCATCCGACTGGTAAATCCAGCGGGCGGTTACCTTGGGAGCAACGATCCTCGGCCTCATTTTGGACTTGGCGACTCGGCGGAATTCGATGCGATTCACGTGCTCTGGCCGGATGGACTTTCAGAAGTCTTTCCAAACGGACCCGGTGACCGAATGATCGTGCTGCGACGTGGGGAAGGTCGCCCTTCAAAACTCGAATGAGACATGCATTCACTTTTTCGCTGATACCAGACCCTGCCGTGCGGATCGTGCTTCAAGAGAGAGACCAGAATTCATGACATCGACGCAAATGCGAATGGTATTTTTTCAAAATTCACTCTGCCTACGGCTCATCACCGGCATTCTGGTGCTGCTCGGCGTGGTTGCGTTCTCTCCAGAGATACGCGCGCAATCGCAGGTGCCTGAAGGGCCGTCCCCGCTTCTGCCAGTGAACTATGTCGGCACCGCCGCACCCAGCGAATGGGACTCCGAGTTGCAGCAATTCAACAGCTCGGAATTCGATTCCGGAAACATCGCGTGGATGATGGCAAGCGGGATTGCCTGTTTATTCCTGCTCACACCAGGGCTCCTGCTTTTTTATTGCGGATTGCTGAAGACACGTGGTGTGGCAACGGTGATGATTCGATATCTCGGTGTGGTTGCGGTGCTGAGTATGGCGTGGGTGTTATGGATCTATTGTCTTGGGTTCTCTCGCAACTCAAACTCCCATGACGTACTGGACAGTGAACGAATCACGGCGACGGCGGTGGGAAGAAATCCCATGAACAGAATCCTTGGAAATTCCAGCAATCTCGGATTTGGAGGGCTAGATTCACAACTCAAAAACGACCGACCGACATACCCCCTCCGAAGACCCGACGAAAAGATACCGCACCTGCTCTTTATGCTGTGCCAGCTGCTGTTTTTTACCAGCGTGCCCGTACCACTTCTGGTGGCGCTGCACGGTCGAATTACCTGGGCTCCGCTGGCAGCCGGCGCTGTCCTGTGGGGCACTCTCGTTTATGCCCCAACAGTGTATTTTGTCTGGGGAAGCGGATCGCTAGGAACGGTGCTGGACTCCGCCGGAGCCTTGCCAGCCCATGTCAGCCTGGGCTTTTCCGCACTGGTTGCGGCCATTTTTATGAGTCGTGCGCCGCGGTGTGAAGACGGTACCGAGTCTTCCCGCCGAACTGTCTTACTGGGTCTGGGTGTCGTATTTTTCTGGAGCGGTTCATTATTCTGGAATGCGAGCCGTTCAATGACGGTTGATGGGTACGCAATGAATGCCTTTGTTGTGACTCACTTTGCTGCCTGTGGCGGGTTGATTGGCTGGTGCGGAGCCGATTGGATGATCCGTGGCAAGTTGGGGCTCGTGTCGTTGTGTATCGGACCATTCGTGGGGCTTGTTTCAATCGCATCCGGCAGTAGCTACGTGGCACCACAGTCTGCGATCCTGATCGGCTTGCTGAGCAGTGCAATTGCCTGTCTGGCATATACGTCTGTCAAGAAACGCTTTCCTAGGAACTCAATGGCGATTGTCTGTGTATTGCATGTTGTGGGAGGTGTCCTGGGGATCATGCTGACAGGTGTCTTTGCGACGGCCTCTGTTGCAGGCCTGGACCGAAGCGGCAACCCGATCGGCGGGCTGGTCGAGGGAGACCTCACGCGCCCGTTCAACCAAGCCTTGGCCGCATTTTTTGCTGCGGGCTTAGCTGTCTTCGGAACGCTGGCGATCGTGCTGATTTTCCTATTCATTAACAGCGTCCGCCGAAAGGTGTCGGCGCATTCAGCCGATGCTGCCCCCATGATACGTCATTAGTTGGACAGCGCTACATTGCCCCCTCTCCCCCGATTTGTTTGCGGAGATTGGATGGTTTTTCTTTACAGGGTGGTCGCAAACAAATTGGGGGAGAGGGCAGGGTGTGGGGTATAGAAAGAGACAGTGATTTCTCGAGCGGTCCATAGAGGAACTTCCTCTCGTGCATGCCTCATCAGCGATCATTGCTTCGCCTGCTGTTGGACCGACTTTTGAAGCTGCGTCAATTGCATGCTGAGTTGCTGATGATGTTTTGCGAGTTCCGCCCGCCCGGTCTTCAGATAAAGCTCCGCAAGAAGTGCATGGAAGTTTGGCCGGTCCGGGCGGATCGCCACCGCGATTTTCCCTGCATCCAGCGCGCCATCCAGATCCTTTTCGTGATACCTGCAAGCCGCCAGAAAATACCAGTCTCCGGCTTGACGCCGAAGTTGAGTCAGTTGCTCCAGGACAGGAATCGCGAGGCTCGTTTGCCGAGCGGCAATTTGAGTTTCACTCAATGCAAACAACGCCTTAATCCGGACCTGCGGAGTGAGCCCCTCTGATTGCAGGACACGCTCCGCGAATTGCTTGCTCCGGAGCGGGTTCTGCCTCTGGTAAATCTGCGCCAGCGCGGCACCCATTTCCGTGTCCCAGACGCCGTCAGCTGTCAGTTTTTCAAGGATCGTCTGCGCCCGCTGACGGTACTCCGTTGAGAATTGAGGATTGTCTTCTTTGATGGAACGATCAAGATACGCCAGACCCAGATATCGGTCCTGCTGGTTCTGGGAGAGTGTTGACAGGTCACTGAGCGGCACGAGAGTTCCCGCAGTGGTCGGTGCTGCGAACTCGTTTTCCCCGTCGTACACTGCAATGCGATGATGAGTTGCCACAAAGTGCGGAATGTCGCTCGCGGACGATGGCATATGACAGGAAACACAGTCGTCCTGAGCCGACTTTGCCACGCGCGCATTCCTCGGCATTTTACACGCCTCGTCTGTATGGCACTCTGCGCACTTTGCTCGATAATACTCAACCCGGTCTTCTAACGCAGGTTTTGAATGCGGATCGTGGCAGGTGATACAAGTCATGGCTTCGTTCTGCTGATAGCACTGGCTCCGCCGCAATTGCTCCACGTGCCCCACAATACTCATCGACGCCTCTTCGGACTTCAGAGAGTAATGCAGCAGATACTCGGACAATGCTGCCCCTGGCTTGAAATCCACGAGTGACTTCCCCT
>QWQG01000157.1 GCA_003670925.1 Planctomycetota bacterium
CTGGAACAACAACTCCAACAACTTGTCGTCGTCGACCCGGAACAACAACAACCCCGCGAACGAGAACAACAACATTGGTTTCCGTGTCGCAAGCCCCTTTATTGAACAGTGCCAGCGCAGCAGCCTCTTTGGGCCAGAATCGAGGAGGTTGCATTGCGCCTTTCTCGACCGTGCCTTCACAAGGGACTACCCGATTCTCCAGCGCACCGGCGATTCTGCTGGTGGGCGAATAATATGATGTGTGGCTGTGGCGAGTAGCCTTGGCGAAAGACGCGGCCACATCAATTCAGGGCGGGTCATCTCTCGTTCAGCGAGCGGTGGCCCGCCTTTTTTACCCGGGAAACACCGGCATGCTTGACGACCCTGTCGCTGTGTCAGCAGTCCCGCCTGATTCTGACGCCGCGATTAGCACCATCTGCATCACTTCACATCGAACGGTGCGCCAAACGTTATGGCAACAAGTACCGCTGGTGCGATCGAATTGATGGGGAGAAATATGCGTTGTCTGGCCATGCCCCTGATCGCCAGAATCCGGTTAATTTAGAAAAACTGGCGGTCAACATTTGGATGCTCTTCATGACTCAGAACTTATCGACGTGAGTGAGTAACCGCCTCAAGCCAACTGACCGATGGGATTACGACTTCCGCATAGCCTACGGGTGGAAGAATACGAGCGGATGGCACTGTAATTGTGATCTCGCTGCACCGTAATTCTGCATGTCGGTGGATAGCACTGTAATTCTCATGGCTTTAACCGCGACGATGTGCGGGGCAGATGTGAAGCGGTTTGTGGACGCCAGATACGACAGGTTTGAGAAGTACATTCCGATGGAAAGCGGCATACATAGTCACGATACATTTCGTCGAATCTTTCCGAAACTCGACACGGGCGAGTTTCTTTCGGCCATGCATGGATGGGCTTGCGGGGACAAGAGACATAATATGCCAACTTCAAAACCGTTGGCGTCGGCCTAAGCCAGAGTGGTGAATGTGGGGCATTCGAACTACTGAAAATGAAAATTCTTGAAAGAAATGCGACTGAATTTGCTTCTGAGCAACTGTGCAATTGAATGCAGACCGTTGTTCCCCAATACTTCCTCTGCATGTTTTCACGTTTAACGAATCGCAGATCGCAGCGAACAACTGCCTCCGGGCCACAAGACAATGAATACCACCCCACCATCAAGATCACCCCGTCCGCTTCAGGATGCCAACATCATCGGCACGACACCGCTGATTTCCCCGGCAGAATTGAAACGCGAATTTCCTGTTTCTTTGGCGGTCGAAGATCATGTTAGTCATTCGCGCGCCATGGTCGAAGACATTCTCAGCGGAAACGACAAACGCGTGATTGCGATTATTGGACCCTGTTCGATTCACAATACCGGCATGGCGCTTGAATACGCACGCCAGCTAAAAAATATTGCCGATGAAGTGCGCGACCGGATTTTCGTTGTAATGCGGGTGTACTTCGAAAAGCCCCGCACGACTGTTGGCTGGAAGGGCCTGATCAACGATCCTCACATGAACGATACGTTCGACATCGCCACTGGTCTGCGTAAGGCACGCCAGATTTTGATGGACATCAACCAAGTTGGCCTGCCAGTGGCGACTGAAATGCTGGAGCCCATTACTCCGCAATACATCGCCGACATGATCACACTGGCGTCGATCGGCGCGCGAACGACAGAATCACCGACGCATCGGCAGATGGCCAGCGGCCTTTCGATGCCGGTCGGATTCAAGAACAGTACCGAAGGCAGTCTGGAAGTTGCGATTAATGCGATGAAGGCAGCTCGTGCGCGGCACCAGTTTTTGGGCATTGATCACGACGGAAAAACGTGCGTGATGAGCACGCGTGGGAATGAATTGGGGCACCTGATTCTGCGTGGAGGCCGAAACGGGCCTAATTACGACGCTGAAAATATTGCCGAAGCCAGTCGCCTGCTCAACGCAGCCAAGTTGCCGCCGCGTCTGGTAGTCGATTGCAGTCATGCCAACTCCAGCAAGGATTATCGTCGTCAGCTGATCGTGTGGCGCGATGTGATAAAACAGCGGGCGGACGGCAACGAATCCATCGTGGGGCTGATGCTGGAAAGTAACCTTATCGAGGGCCAGCAGTCACTGGGCGACGATCCCTCCGTGTTGAAGTATGGTGTCAGTATTACAGATGGCTGCATTAGTATTGAGGAAACGACGGAGCTGTTGCGATCAGCTCGGGCGATGCTGTCGTAATGGCCACTACCCTGCGCGTCTGGAAAGACGGCTGGCTGTCGCAATGCGGCGGCGAGCGAATTTTGCGTGTTCGCTGGTTACTCAATCCTGACCAATCGCCGCTCGAAAACATGGAGATCGTTGAGCAGCACGGTCGGATTGCTGAGATCCGTTCTCTTTCGTCGGATGCTCGCAACGTTCTGCCTGTGATCCTGATCCCAACGCTGGTGAATGCGCACACGCATCTCGAATTTTCGCCGTTGTCAGAACCGATCCACCCTGCATTTCCCTTTCAGGACTGGATCACTGCGGTCATCCAGTGGCGGCGTGGCGGTGATCCGATGATTGGCCACGCTGTCCGACGCGGCCTTGAGGAATCACTCAAAAATGGCGTTACAGCGGTCGGCGAAATCACAACAACGCAGCCAGTCGGCGATGATGACATTGCCGCACATTGCCGTGTCGTCTCGTTCCGCGAAATCATCGGGCTGCAACAGGCGCGGATCCCTGAACTCATGCAACAAGCGACCGCCCATTTGATGCAGAATTCTGCGTCCGGAAAAGAAGCCACTATCGTGCATGGCATCAGCCCGCATGCGCCGTACACCGTCCACCCGGAACTCTTTTCATCACTCGTCGAACTAGCTGTTCACCGCAGCGCTGTCATCGCTATGCACCTTGCGGAAACAACGGATGAGCTGGAGTTGCTGCACGACGGAAAAGGACGTTTTGTTGAGTTCTTGGCGGGGCTGGGTTTATGGAATTCAGCAACCTTTCCCGGCGGCCGCAGTATCCGCGACTTTCTGGAACAACTTGTGCGAGCGCCTCGCGCTCTTGCCATCCACGGCAACTATTTTACACATGATGACATTCAATTTGTCGCGCGGCATGCGAATGTGGCGACGGTTTTCTGTCCGAGGACACATGCGTACTTCGGACATTCCCCGCATCCGATTCGACAATTGCTCGCTGCAGGTGCCAATGTTATTTTAGGAACTGACAGCCGTGCCTCAAATCCAGATCTGAGTCTCTGGAGAGAACTGCAGTTCGTGGCGACGCATTTCCCAGACATATCACTCCCGCGACTGCTGGCAATGGCAACGACTGATGCAGCCGACTCGCTGGCATTACCGCGCGACCGCCATCAGATTATTGCGGGTGCAGAGTTGCAATGCGTGATGCTCAATGCAGAACACGATGCGAGTGACCTCCGAGGTCTGATCTGTCATCCATCAACGCAGCCAGTCACGGTGCTGATCGGTAAGCGTGTTTACTCATGACCCACGTTCAATTGGAAAATCGCCGTTCGAAGTTTGGCGTGATTTGTGAGCAGCGCGACCACATCTCCACTACCTGAGTCGGGATTTCAACGAGGCTCGAAGTTCCGGGATGCATGGCAAACCCGAGGGACGAGTATGTCCATCCTATTTACGAGGCTTCCATTCCGGGATGCCACCTTGGGCAAGTTGTGCGGCATACAATTCGTGGAATGGTCGCGTCGGGGACATCTCAGCGGATTCGTTAATCATCATCGGACGCGTGGCTTTCCACCATACGTCGTAGGCCGTCCGGATTTCTGTAACGACCTCCGGATACTCTTCAATCACGTTCTTTTTCTGGCTAGGATCGGCTTCCATGTCGAACAGTTCAATGTTGTTGACGAATCGAAAGCGTTGATTACGAACACTGAAATTTTCCCATTGAAACTCATTCGGTTCCTTGCCTGTGGGCCATCGCCCGACATGCGTATAGAGGAAACGATCGGTCCATGAGGTTTGTGCATCTTCCAGAAGCGGAACTAGACTGCGGCCTTCAATTTGCCCTGCGGGGAGTTCCGCACCGGTGATCGCCGCGATTGTTGGAAACACGTCGATGTCCCCGGCAATGCGATCCACGTCGCGGCCTGCCTTCCAGTGTCCGTCCCAGCGTACAAAGAACGGAACGCGCACGCCGCCTTCATCCGGAGATACCTTGAGTCCTCGCATCTGAGCGTTGTAAGGCATAATTGCCTTGCCATCACGGTCGTGTCCGAGGGGTGTACCCAGTTGACCGGAACCACCACCCGTCATCCCGTTGTCTGACATGAAAATGACGACCGTGTTTCGGCACAGGTCTCGCTCTTCAAGATGCTCCATGAGACGGCCAATGTTGTCGTCAATGTTTTCAATCATGCCATAAAACGCCGCCTGTTCATCGCCAAATTCCATCTCTAGAAAGCGTTTTTTGTACATGTCGGGAGCCAGAAACGGACCATGTGGTGCGTTGGTCGCAATGTACGCAAAGAACGGCGAATCTGCTGTTACGACTTGATCGATCCAGTCAATCGCCGCACTAAAGAAGACGTCCGTGCAGAAGCCGTGCGTCTTCACAAAACTGCCGTTCATTCGCACCACTGGATCATAGTATGAATTTTGCGGGACGTCCGCACAACTGCAATCATAGGCCTGACCAATTCCGCCCGCACCATGAATGAACGCATGGTCAAATCCCCGGCGATGCGGTTGATACGGTTCTTCATCACCCAGATGCCATTTGCCAAAAATCCCGGATTTGTATCCAGCCTGACTCAGCGCCTGCGGCAACGTCACGGCGTCCAATGTCAGTCGTTCTCGCTCGAGAATTGTGTGCGTCACCCCGTTTCGCATGGAGTGTCGTCCGGTCATTAAAGCGGATCGTGTGGGACTGCAAGTCGGGCAGACCAAGAACCTGCTGAACCGTGTACTCCTGTTGTGCAGGGCATCCAGATGCGGTGTCTTAATCCATGGGTGACCAAGCTTGGCAAGCGGCGGATATCCCTGATCATCCGTGATTACAAGTACAACATTAGGTCGTTCTACCGCGATGAGCACATTACAGGACACACAAAAGAATACGACGACGGCTGCTGACACAAGAAGTTTGAAGTGAGGATTCCAGAACACGTCGGTGGCTCTCCTGAAGTTTTGGGACGGGACTGCGAATGTCTGGTCACATTGTGGTTTCAGGCGCCGAACATTTCTGTCAAATCAATGTCATCGTCAGACGATTTGTTCCGTTTCTTTAGCCCGGACTTCTTTTGTGCTACGATCCGTTTTTGGGTTGCCACTTTCTCGGCGTCGCTCGCTACGGATGCCTGTGGCATTGCGACGTTCTTTGCGGAAGCCAATCCTGAATCGGCGGCGGATTTTGCTGAGGCCGCTTTGCCAGGATCCTTTGCTTCTGCGGCCTTGCGCGCCGCCTTCACCATGCGCGCTTCGGCTTCACGAAATTCAGCCACCATATCGCTCACGTTCTGCCAGCGGAGTGCCGGATCAGCCGCCAATCCTTTCATGATAGCTGCAGCGATCTGCGGATCGACATTCGGAATTAATTCGGTGAGGTGCATCGGTAGCTTATTGATGTGCTGCATCACGGCATCAATCGTGAGTGCCGCATCCCATGGGAATCGCTTTGTGTACATTTCAAAACAGGTGACGGCATAAGAAAAAATGTCGAGTCGCTGGTCCGTCGTCTGACGTTTGATCAATTCCGGAGCCATATAACTGGCAGTTCCCGTACGGTTTCCCGGCCTGCAAAACATCGCAGTGTCGGGAACCACTAGCCCGAAGTCGATCATTCTGGCAGACTTGTCGTCCGCAATCATCACGTTCCGTGGGCAGATGTCGCGATGAATCCAGCGCTGCGAATGAAAATGATTCAGTGCTTCGCCAATCTGGATCATGTACCGTAGCCGATAACGCTTCATTTCTTCGTTCTGCAGATCCACGAGCAACGCGAGTCCCACGCCTTCGACGAATTCCATCACCAGAAACATTTCGTCTTCCAGCGTCCAGCCGAATTCGTAAGTCTTCACGATATTCGGATGATGAAGTGACAACGCAACTTCACCTTCGCAAGGCTTGTTCAGCCCCAGAAACCGAGCTTCATATTTCGCCGTCTTTTCCTTGTCTAAAATTTTCAAGGCGACCGGCCGACCGGACTGTAAGTCAGTTGCACGCCAAACCTTGGACATACTGCCCTGGCCTACGCGACCGATCAGATTAAACCGCTTTGTGATGTCGGTCTTCGGATGAGACACACTTTTGCGATTGAACAATTTGTCAAACATGATTCGCCTCAAAATCCGGCTGATGCATTGCGGTCAGATGACGAACGAAGTTGCCGCATGGCTCGATTTCACTACGTTTTACAACAAACCGGTCTGAAATGCGATAGTTTGCCTGGCTTACATCGAAAAGTCGATCGCTTCGACGCGAACCGTGAGAATTCAAGCACCATCCGCTTGCGGGAATTCTGTAGCGTGTAAGAATCTCAAGTGTCGTAGGCCGCGATTCATCCCCGTTTCATCCACCGTCGCAGATCAGGCTGTTTGCTGCTCCATACTATGACGCATCTTAAATTTCTAGGGACAGAGTTTACTCAAACCGAAGTCGAAGCGTTCCATGGTGATGGCTACTTTGTGGTGCGATCACTGATTCCCACTGCCTGCATCAACGCGATGAAACGTATTGCTCAGCGGGATCTGGCCACACATCAGGGTGATATTGAGTACGAAGCTGAGCTGAGCTACCCCGGTGCGCCAGAATCATTGGATGCCGAAGGCGGACGAACGGCACGGCGACTGCGGCAAGCCATTAGTCGCGATCCCGTGTTTGTAAGGTTAGTTAAAGAACCGTTTCTGGTGAACCGCTTGCAGCAATTGTTGGGCCCGCACATCGTGATGCCGCTGATTCATCACAACTGCATCATGACAAAACAACCTCGCTTCAGCAGCGATACTGGTTGGCATCAGGATACGCGCTACTGGAATTTCACCACAGGAGACTTGGTCAATATCTGGATCGCATTGGGTGAGGAGAATCCGCACAACGGATGTCTTCGCGTACTGCCAGGGACGCATCTTGAGCCTGCCCAGCGGGATCGTCTAGATGACGCTCTGTTTCTGCGGACCGATCTAGAAAAAAATCAGCCGCTGCTGGCTCGTGCAGTCCCGGTTGAATTGCATTCTGGCGATGTGCTGTTTTTTCACGCGCATTGCTTCCACGCTGCCACGCGAAATTATTCGCCTGAATCCAAGCAGTCGGTTGTGTTCACATTTCGCTCGCTCGACAACCGGCCGATCGCCGGAACCAAATCCGCCCAATGGCCCGAATTGCTGCTGTCGTAAGCATGCCTGCGACCCGTGTTCGGTAGCCCAATCAGGGACACGCTCAACAGGGCAACAGCCATGGACACTCGAACTCCGAATGCAAACGCATTTCGTGGAGAAAATACGTATTAAGGGCCTGACTTCAGGGGATCGCCCACGCCGGCACTTCCAGCATAACCGCTACACACCACTTATTCATCGCACGATATTTCGGCACCACAAGCTGTTCAAAAGTTGATCCCCGCCGCAGCCAATCCACAGCACATGCTTCAGAGATGAACCACTTTTTCTCTTAGGGCAATACCCTCAATGAGTCTCCTCAGTCACGATGCGTCAATCAATACGCAGACTGCACAGTCCGTCGAATGGTGGCTCGTTGGCACTGCCGGCGGCGTATCGAACCACGCCACCGTCATCAGCTCTGAAACATTACGAGTTGGACGACGAAAAGACATGGACGTGTGCCTCGACTCGCTTTTAGTCAGCGGCTATCACGCAAAATTGTTCCGCGTGAAGGATTGCCTGTTTGCCATGGATGCCGGAAGTACTAATGGTTCTTTTCTAAATGGAACTCAATTTGCTGAGGCGATAGAACTGAACAATGGAGACTGTCTTGAGTTTGGAGATGCATCCTTCCGGGTTGTCCGACGTGGTACCAATCCATGTGGACCGCAGTCCGGGGCATTCAATGCTCTGCTGAAGACAAGTTCCCTGACAAATGCCCTCGATTCCATCGGCCGAAAAAATCTTGCAGTGCTGTTGAGCGAAGGTTCGTTGGCGCCGTGTTATCAGGCGATTTATCAGCTGAGAACGGGTGAACTGTTCGGATACGAGTTCCTTGCGCGAAGTAACTATCCCGGGATTGAAACGGCGAGGCAACTGTTTAATCAGTCAGCAAAGGCCAGGCAAGATGTGCAGTTCAGTGTTTTCTGCAGGCAGCAAGCCTATGCTCACTGCCATCTGAATCGATCAGACGTGCCCGTCTTTGTGAATACGCATCCGACCGAATCACTTCTGGACGTAGTTCTGCCGCAGATGCAAGATCTGCGCGAAGCGTATCCAGATCAAGGCATGGTTCTGGAAATCCACAAAGCGGCCCACACCGAACATGCTCTGATTCGGAAACTGCGGCTCGAGTTGTCGATGATTAACGTGCGTCTGGCATTCGATGATTTTGGGGCCGGTCAGACGCGCATTCGTGAAATGGTTTGTGCGTCCGCAGACTTTATCAAGTTTGATCCATCATTCATTTGTGATCTTCAGCAGATCTCTAAAGCTCAGCGTAGCTTTTTCGCGTCGATTCTGGCTAGCATCCAGAGCGAAGGTACCATCATGGTTGCTGAAGGCATTGAGACGCCCGAGATGGCCGAGATCTGCCACGATATCGGTTTCGACCTTGTTCAGGGCTTCTACTACAGCCATCCGACAGTCATCCAGTAATTCTGCACGACCTAATAACTGAGCACTTCACGTTGTGTTCTAGTTTCTTGCGGCCGCCGTGCGTTACGTTGAAGAAGTGCGACCCGCAGACTGTCGCGCTGATTTCAACGTATTTTGCAGCAGCATCGCGATGGTCATCGGGCCGACTCCACCCGGGACCGGAGTTATGGCCGACGCAACGGTCATGGCGGCATTAAAATCCACATCGCCAACGAGACGTTCGTTGACGCGATTGATACCGACGTCAATCACAACGGCTCCCGGCTTAATCATGTCGCTCTTGACGAATTCCGGAATCCCAACAGCTGCAATCAAGATATCCGCAGTTCGGCAAATAGCACCGATGTCTGCGGTGCGGCTGTGGCAAATTGTGACTGTCGCATCGACGCCTTTTTGCACCAGTAATGCGGCCATCGGCTTGCCCACAATATCGCTACGACCGATGACAACGGCATGCTTACCCGCGGTCGGAACCTGTGACACCTCAAGCATCTTCATCACGCCGGCAGGGGTACATGGAAGGAATCGTGGCCGTCCCTGCAGCATCAATCCTGTATTCTCCGGGTGAAATGCATCGACATCTTTGGTGGGCAGAATCGCATCCAAAATCTGCGTTGCATCCAAATGCATCGGCAATGGCAATTGCACGAGAATACCGTGAATCTTCATGTCGCAGTTAAGCGTGGTGATCAATGCCAACAAATCAGCCTGCGTCGTTGCGGCATCGAGTCGATGCAATGTACTCTTGAGTCCCGCCTTCTGGCACGCGCGTTCTTTGTTGCGGACGTACACTTCACTCGCAGGGTCGCTGCCGACAAGCACCGCCGCCAGATGCGGCACGATTCCTGTGTCGTAGATCAACTGTCGTGTTTCCACTGCGACCTGATTCCGAACAGTCTCAGCGAGCGTTTTTCCATCAATGATTTGCGCGGGCATATTGGTTAACCTCTGAGTGAGAATTCATCGTGCCTGTGCAGTGTAATGTTTGTGCCGGTAACTCTCCATCACACTCGGCCCACTCACAGGGTGTTGTGTGTTCAGGAAATCATGGCGCGGGCTTCGCCCGCAACCCTATTTACACCCCGGCGGAGCTTGCCTCCGTCGAGCGAGGATCATCACCAGCCATCTCCCGGAATCGGTACCTGGCCACCATTGCGGCTTGTCCGCAGGGAGTCGTGATTCCATTGATCACCGCCCGAACCGCAAGCACCCAAAAACTCGTCAGCCTCCTTATGTAGTTGGACAGCGCTACTTTGTCATAAACCGCAGCCAATACAAGCACGAAGCGCAAGCGAGTGAGTGAGTGAGTGAGTGAGTGAGTGAGTGAGTGAGTGAGTGAGTGAGTGAGTGAGTGAGTGAGTTTGCCGCAAGTCATTCACTCGCTTGCGCTTCGTGCTTGTATGGCCGAAAAACTGGCGCTGTCCAACTACAATCTTCTCTCGACCACAAAACTTCTTACGCTGGCTGAGCAGGCTGCTGTTTACATCACAGTGAACACAGCAGGTTGCTAAATTTTTCATCGCTTTCCATAATCACAAAATGAAAAGTAATCCTTACGAGTTTTCAAACGTCGATGAGACGGCGCAAAACGCATTGGCAGGTGGCCTATGTCCAGAGTTCCCACTCCAGATACGAATCACCGGGCACCTTTCAGAACTGGAAGCTCTTCGGATCGCTGCCAGATGCAAGGCGATTCGGCCAAGAAATTCGAAAACTGGGAAGCCCGTGAAGCCATTGAATGGATTGCTGTTACTTGCTGTTGTGATGTTCTGCTTCGTCGGCAGAAAACTGGTGGTCGATATCAGAACGGCCAATTTCGCATTTGAAAATCTGCTGTACTGGATCACCTGTATTGTGGTTCCAGCAGTCTCGATTTTGGCGGTCGTTGTCATTTCTCGGACGCACCGTTTCCGCGTTGAATCTGCCGATCCACCGATCTGGGGCAAAACGCAGATTGAACTCGATGCGAAATCATATTCCGCAGCCAGACACAGCCTTGATGGAAAGTTGTGTACTACCTGGTATCGATGGCCATTGACAAAGATTCTGGCGTCAAACGAGGCGTGGCTGCTGAACTCACAAGAGGTCAACCCGATACTCATTCCCCGAAACTCATTCACTACGGACCAACAAACCGTGATGGATCAGTTCGTCGATGATTTGTCTCAATGGCAATTTTCACCTGCGGCGAAATCCACATTGGCAAACCTGCCTCCAGTCTTGCCGCCATTGCCAACCGACGGTATCCCATTCAATGTAAGCAGTGAGCAACACGCAGAATTCGGACGGCTGTTGCCCCAACTCAATGTGTTGTTTCCCGAAATGCCGCGTGAAAGACAATTCATGAAACCATGGTTCTGGAAATGCTGGGGAGTCGGACTGTTTCTGTGTTCGATTTGCTCCCCAGCCTACGTGTTGTTGACCCGAGAGGGATCGTTCCATGTCACCTTCCTGCTGACGGGTATGGTCGGATGGTTCATTTTTCAAATTGGAAAAAAGCTGAACGCTGCTGGGGATATTGTCGGAGTGATCACGGATTCGAGCATTTGGTTCGAAACAAGATTCATGCGATCTTCGATCCCGTTGCAGGAATTCGGTCAGTGCCGTATCGCCGGCGACGCTCTGTTGCTGTCGACTGAAAAGAGTAAAGCCCCGTTCGTACTCGTGCGCTCATCATTTTCAACCGACGGCGAATGGCAGTCTGCCCGCAAGCGAATTGAAGCAGTTGTTGTTTCGTGAAACGCCTCCGACGAATTGAAAGCGATTCATGCATTTTCATTCAGCACAATTAAGACAACAGGCTCGTCAGATGCAGCACTTTCCTTTATCAAGTGTCTGGCTTTTTTGTTTTTCGAAGCTCTGAATGAAAAATATAAAGGGTTAGGTCTCAATTCAAAGAGACCTGACCCAATAGTGTTCGGCACTTCGATTGCAGTTGAACCGTGTGTGCTTGAATTTTGACGAGGGCGGGGGCAATTGGCGAGTCGCTTGCAGGATTTCGGCGACTTCAGGCCGAGGCGTTTACCAGAGCGCGCAGCAGCGAACGGCCCGACACGAAGAGACGCGCGGGGGCCTTACTTTTTGGCAGCTTTTAATTTTTCAAGATGCCGTTCCAGATCTTCCAGCGAGGCCCAGCCTGACATATAGAGGCAGATCATTTCAGAGGTCCGCTTCGTTCGGCGCGCGGCCTGTGTGAATCAGAATCAACAAGCACGCGATGATCGCTATGTACCTCTGGATTTCGACACCGTTCTGCTTCGTACTCAACAGATGGCGGCAACCCAGCAACTGCTTGAACATCCGGAAAATAATTCGATCAGCCACCTCAAACGGTATGCCGCTGAGACCAGTTCGGCAGGAATATCAAGCAGATCAGTCGCCAGTCGCAGCTTGCCGTTGCACGATGGCCCCGTGCTGGAGTCAGTCGCGCGGTTGCCGCGACTGGTGTGTTCAGATGCAGAAACGGTGACAAGTCGGACCGTGTGATCCGGTGTGTCCTCAGCTTTCGATGCTCCGATCTTCACGATCTGATCACACCGGCCTTGCGATCCGCTTCTGTCAGTTGTTTCTCTTCGATGACTTCGTAAACAGAGTTGTCGCGAACTCGGCAGACATAGCTGCTGTTCGCCGCATGGATATCGTTCCAGAGTGTGAACTTTGCGTAACCGCGATCCATCAGATAACAGCGATCTGCTTCAATGGTGCGCGCCAGAACGGCGCGTTTGTCGGCTTCACCTTTGGGCTTCGAGCCGGTGACATCAACGCGACTGACCGCCCCACTCCCAGCTTCTTGCGAACTTTGTCGAGTTCCGACGCCTGCTGCAGCGCTCGCAGCGATGTCAGGATGGGGCTGAACATCCACAGCCATTGCAGGATGCAGTATTATCCATGTGGAGTTTGCGGTTGCCGGCCTTATCGCGTTATGTCCCTATGTCATGCAGTCGTGCGAGCAACGGATTGAGCTTCTCAAAATACTTGAGCCCCTGAATATCCGAGGCCACAATCGCGGGCTTCGGCTTTGGCCCGGAGCAAGCCTTATTGTTCGGGTCGCCAGTCAGCGCAGCGTCCCGCGAGCTTGCATCGGATGATGCATCATCGATAGGTTCATCATCAGGTTGTCTGGCATCCTTTGCCGTAATCGCCGCTCGCTCTGTCACTCTGGCAGAATAGAATTTCCCACAGAGTAGCGGCGCAATTCGCGTGCCAAACAATTCATATTTTTGGGGCCGAGAATTACCCTCAAAGACATGCAAGCGGCGTGCCGAACACTATTGGAACGGAATCGGAAGAAGAGAGCCAGGGAAAAAGGCTGGGCGATACAGAAAACCGCTTCGCAGATTGCCAGATCGCCGGACATTGGGCGGACAGTCTCTTTACTGGAGAACCTAGTCGATGTGATGGGAGGACCGGAGAAACTGGTCGAGACTTGGCATACCGAGTGTTGGAAGCTGACAACGCAGAAACGATCTTCGACCAGGCTTGTCAGGATGTATGAGATGTCGATCGTCCTGATCGGACAGACTCACAGGGCCAAACGCTCAACTGCCTCGCCCCCCAAATGCGGCGAGTTAACGAGCGTTGACCGGATCAGCAGCAGTTCCGTTTGCCGTGGCATTGGAAACGATGAATCATTTCCATAAAGTACTGGCCAAAGTATGCACGAGGTGTGCTTCGTGGATGACAACGATCTGATCTCAGTTATTTATTTCATACTGTGAGCATGTCTTTTTTCAGGCCTTCGAGAGGATTGCTGGCAATGGGTTTATCATTCACGTTTCGCCGGAGTTCAATGATTTGGAACTGCGTTGCACTCTTGATCTGCTGTAACGGGTCAGTAGGAGATGCTGCCGACAATTTAACCTCCAATCCGAAATCCCGTTCATTCACCTTTTTTTACGGTGCGACGATCAATGAATTGGCACCAGGAAGCAAGGCTAAAGTGTGGCTGCCTGTAGCATCAAGTGACCATGATCAGACGGTGGAACTGTTGGTGGCGCGAACTCCAGGCTCAACGCATTTCACCACTGAAAGAGAGTTTGGCAACAAGTTGATTTATTTTGAGGCTGTTGCCGATGCCCGAGGGGAAATTGTAGTCGATGTGGAGTACAAGATCACTCGTCGTGAGCTATCGATCGCCACTGCCGAGGCTGCCAGCGACGGGGCTCCAGAACATCTTAAATCGTCGTCAATGATTCCTGTCGATGGAAGATTGTTGAGGACTCTCGTCGATGATCAGACCGTTGATGGCGATAATCTTGCTGGCATTCGAAAGCTCTACGACGCTGTTGATGACCTCATGTCCTACGAGAAGCCAATTGGAAAGCCATGGGGGCGTGGCGACGCATTGTGGGCTTGCGATGCTCACTACGGCAATTGCACAGACTTCCACAGCATCTTCATTGGAGCATGCAGGGATCTCCACGTTCCCGCAAAGTTCGAAATGGGTTTTTCGATTCCGGAAAAGTACGGCGAAGGAGAGATCTCCGGTTACCACTGTTGGGCCAAATTCATCCAAAATGGCCGATGGATTCCTGTGGATATCTCCGAGGCCGACAAGAATCCCATGCTCAAGGACTACTATTTCGGAAACTTGAACGTCGATCGGGTGAAGTTTTCGGAGGGCCGTGAATTTGATTTGGAACCTCGATCGGAACTCGGGAAGGTGAATTTTCTGGTATACCCACATGTCGAGGTCAATGGACAAGTTCATACAAAATTCGTCAAGCGATTTCGCTATGCAGATCTTTCGAACTGATATCACATTTAGCCCGGATTATTCAGAACGGCCTCAGTAACTGGGAGTAACTGGGCCATCCATCTCAACGGAGTAACTGGGCAACGGAGTAACTGGGCTATCCATCTCAATATGTACGTCTGCATAAAGGAGGCAGCATTGGGGAGCTGCCTCGAACACGGGTTCCAGATTCGCTGGCATC
The DNA here is from genome assembly GCA_003670925.1 of Planctomycetota bacterium. GTDB lineage: Bacteria > Planctomycetota > Planctomycetia > Planctomycetales > Planctomycetaceae > SXXK01. Next base: position 14,719 of record QWQG01000157.1, read on the forward strand.
GCGCCGCGTTTGTCGCTGCGGATCTGACGACCTGTCCAGTCCAGCAGTTGCAGGTAATCGCCAAGCCCCATCGACAGACAACCCTTGTTCGATGCGCGACGAACGGGCTTCTTTGCGCGCACAGCCTGCCGTTTCGGCTCCAAGGGAATCAGAGCCAGCCAACCAGCACGCTCACCGTATTCAATGCGGTTGTCCTGAGCATCAGGAGTCGAAACTTCTTCCGCCGTCTGCAAATCCACTAGGCGGTCCTGGGCACTCGTGAAATCACTGGACTCAGGACTTGTGGCAATATTCGCCCGTACGGGATTCAAATCGACATACTGCATACAGGCCAGAATCGCGGCACTATCCAGCAAAATCTGTCCGCGAAATCGACCCTCCCAAAAGCGGCTTGAACATTGGTCTTGTTTGTTCGCGATTTTTGCAACTCGCTCTGACAGGAACCGCATGAACCATGAAACGCTCGACAGCCGAACGCGCTTTTCCTTCAGACCCCTTGCGTCGTTGCGAATCGAGTTCAATTCAAACTCAGTCGGTTTGGCAGGAAGGCCTTCTTTCGTCTTGCGAGCCGGACACAACAGCCACCACTTTCGAGCCACGTCCTCATCCGACCATGTCTCCACGACATCATATCGGCTGCGTAAAATACAGTGGAAATGATTACTCATGACCGAATAGCCCAGTACCTCAATCCCCATGATTCTCGCCAGAAATTCCAGCCGTTGACGGATGAGTTCCCGTCGGTGTTCGTAATCAGTCCCGATGACCGGATCTTGTCCGCAGAGATCCGCCCGCCGCACGCATCGATTGATGCAGTGCACCACCTGCATCTCGCCCGCCGCCAACACATCCCGCCGATTTGTCCGTGCCATTTGCTTGCCCCCAACGAAACTGTCAATCAAGACCTGCCACAGGTAACCGCCCACTTTTCGCAAGCTCTACACAATGCTCATCCGTCGTGCAACGGATGGATGCTCATCCGTCGTGCAACGGATGGATAGCACTATTTCCTTGCACCATTTTCTTATTCTGACGCTCTTCGTTGAGCAGTTCGGCTTTCGATGCGGCCTTGCCCCGCAGTTGACGCTGCAAATCCTTCTGACAGTCATCCGCCAGTCTGAC
>QWQG01000196.1 GCA_003670925.1 Planctomycetota bacterium
CCATGTGTTCTATTCTGAACGGGTGCCGTTGCGGGTGTTGTCTCAATGAAAACCGCTGCCGAAAAGGATAAAACATCAGTTTTTCAATGACAAGCGCCCGTAGCTCAGCTGGATAGAGCAACCGCCTTCTAAGCGGTAGGTCAGTGGTTCGAATCCACTCGGGCGCATTTCTTGTAAACCCTTCCAAAGGCTAGACTTAGCTTACCTGTCTAGTAAATATTCGCGGAAGGTGTGGGCATTTGGAAACTGCTCTGGCATAGATTTCTGAAATGTCGTAGTTTTTGCGTCCATGAGTGCGATACATCTGGCATGGAATCCGGTTGGTCAGCAGTTGGAATCACAATGTGCCGGAATCACACTTCGGCAAAACGGTCGCGGGAGTGCTGGTCGTTGATCGCTACAGTGCGTAGAAGGCGATGCGGCAAGTCAAGCTGGGCCAACTGGTGCTCGCGTTCTGCTGGGCTCATGTGCGGCGTGACTTTGTGCGGGTCGGCAAGGGCTATCCCGAATTGAAAGACTGGGCTCTGGCGTGGCTGCTGCGGATTCGTGAGTTGTACTGCCTCAATCGCGAACGACTGCGGCACGCGCCGGGCACCAGCGAGCGAACTGCTGCCGAATCCACTCTGCGGCAACAAGTGGCCACCATGGCGGCGCAGCGAGATTCCGAGCTGGCAGTCAAAACACTGCGTGAACCGTGCCGTAAAGTTCTGGAAAGTCTGACGGGGCACTGGCACGGATTGACGCTGTTCGTCAACGACCCTCGCATCCCCATGGATAACAACTACGGCGACCGATTGATTTGCGGGCCGGCCGTTGGTCGCAAGAATTACTATGGGAGCGGAGCGGAATGGTCGGGACGCCTAGCGATGATGCTGTTTTCAATCTTCGCGACGCTGACACTCTGGAAGATCAACCCGCGAAGCTGGCTGAACTGGTATTTCGAAGCGTGTGCGAACTGTGGCGGTAGTCGATCCCTGTGACCTTATGGCCTAGCCTGGCGAAGAAAAGAGCGTTCTCGCCCGTGCCGCAACCAGCGTCGAGGATCGAACGCGTGATCTGGTCGGCAACGTCGATCAACGCCTTTTGCGGCTTGCCAATATCCCACGGGGCTTGCCCGGCGTAAGCGGACTCAAAAGTGTTGCGGTCGGGGACTGGCATGATTGTTCTCCGGGCATCATCTACTGATAGGTCGGGTAGGCCGCACGGCGCATAATCTGAACCCGATCTGCCGGGCCCCCCGCCTCCTTCTCTCAGTGCTGGCGGCGTAAGAAAATCACGGTCAAGGCCAAGGAAGTGGCGGTGGGGCGAGTTGATGACGGAGTTGCGGAGCGGGCATACAACGGGATCGCAGGCATAGTTGTCTTGTCAAAAACTTGCTAAAATTAAAGCAACGGCATGATAGTTCGCTTTGCGAAACTTTGGATGTCGCCAATTTGGACCCGGAAATCAGGGAGTGCTTTGATGCGAGTTTTGCTTTTTGCAATGACAGGGCTTCTTTTCGCCAGCGTGGTGATTGCCCAAGACGACTCCAAGACTCTTGAAGGCACTTACGCACTGGTCGGGGGCGAAGTAAAAGGCGAAAAAATACCAGAGAGCGTTTTGAAGGCAAGCTCTAATATAAACAAAGGCAATAAGCACACTGTTCATGTGGGCGATGACACCATCATCGGAACTCACCGGCTGGAATCGACCAAGACTCCCAAGGAAATCGACTCGACGGACACAGAGGGATCGTTCAAAGGCCAAACATACTTGGGCATTTACAAATTGGAGAACGGTGTCTGGACAGTCTGCTTCGCTGCACCGGGCAAAGATCGTCCCAAAGAATTCACCACCAAATCCGGCACGGGCGAACTGATGCACGTCTGGAAGAAGAAGTGAAATGATGAAAGAGATGCCCTGCTCGGCAGATGGCTGGGCAGGGCGTTTTTCTACTGCGGGCAGTGAGCCTTCTTTCACGCTCGTCCCATCGCATTGGCCACCATGTCGGGCCGCACTTCAAACGGTTCATTGTGAATGGCATTCTCGGCTGAACTAAAAGTTGCCAATGGCAAAGGACTGACAGACAACTTATGCAACAAATCGCAAAAGTTGCCCACTGGCATCTTGATTCCCGGCACGCCACCCATGCCCGGCAGAAGCTCAAGAAGGGCCTGGAGGACTATTTCACAATAACTTCATGGAAAGGTGCTGTATGCCAACATTGATCTCCACGCCATGCCGCATTGAAGCGGTGACAAACAAGACGATCTTGATTGACGAGTACATCGGCAAGGTTCGTTCCGGCCACAGTCAGGTCAGCATAGCGTATTTACAATGTCCCGCTGGCTGGATCGAACCTGGGCAAACGCCAGATTTCGAGGAGTACACTCTTGTACTGAAAGGAGTCCTCCGAATCGCATACCAAGATGGAGTTCTCGAAATTCCTGCGGGTCAAGCTGTCATCACGCATCCCGGCGAATGGGTGCAATACAGTACACTCGAAACCGAGGGAGCCGAATACGTCGCCGTGTGTCTGCCCGCTTTTTCGATGGACACTGCTCATCGTGATTCTTGAAATGTCAACATGGACGTAAACGAGGTTATTTGTCTACCGGGTCGAATGGCAACGACGACTTGTGGACACATAGCCGGAGCTTGCCGTCCGAACAACGACGAAACACGAACGTCTTATCCACCATCACGTCTTCACCCTTACTGTTCGTTAGGTAGACATTCCCCATCGTGATGGCGAGATCGCCGTGGATTTGAATGCCGTTCTCGGCTGCATGGTATCGTAACGGACCTTAACCCAATGCTTGAGGGCGAAGCCGGTATCCTCCGGGAACTCCTCATCGCCACCAAGGAAGTACGAGAGAGCGCCCTGCTTGGTGGGACGGAATGAGTTCTTGCCGAAGGCGAGCGTCGGCTTGAAGAATACCTTGCCTTCCTTGTAGTCGCATAAATCGTCGATCGGGGTACTGGCAATCGCACAGTAAACCGGACAGTCTTCCACATCCGATTGACTTGAGTCTTCGGTAAGATCAAGTGGTATGACAATCTCTTCACCGCAGGCATCACAGATGTAACTGGCGTCTTCTTGTGATGTGGATTTGTCGTTGCTGGAAGAAGCGGCTGCTGATTGTTGCTCGTCATCCAGCCACGATAGTTTTTCGCCTGACGCCAGCGGGTTGCACACCCACAGCATGACTGACAGAGATTCTTCGTCGGCAAGGCGGTGATCGCTGCCGACTTCGATGAGCGTTTCAGGCGGAAGTCCGCTATTGTTAATGATTTCCTCAGAGTCGGCGAAAGGGATCACGTCGTCTTTGAGTGAGTGCAGGATCACCGAGTTCGTTGTAAGATTTGTGGACGCTCACCGGCAAAGTCGCCGTCAAAGCCGACGAGCCCGAGGAGATCACTCCATGACTCCTGCGAAAACATGGACTTTCCCCCTTTGCGTCTTAGCGTCTTTGCGTGAAAAAGAATGTGTCACGCAAAGACGCTAAGTCGCAAAGAAAACCGGGCTCATGCAAGACCTGCTCACCGGCAAAGTCCCCGTCAAAGCCGACGAGCCCGAGGAGATCACTCATGCGTAATCTTTCCTCCTTTGCGTGAAAAGCAAGTTCTCACGCACAGTCGCAAAGTCGCAAAGTTTTGAATCATTCAGGATAAACTGAGATGACTGAAAATAAAATCGCAAAAATCATCGTGGACGCTGCTTATCAGATCCATGTCAGACTCGGGCCGGGGTTACTTGAGTCTGTCTATGAAACGGTCCTGGCATATGAACTGAAAAAGCGGGGCCTGAATGTGGTTCGACAAGTTCCGGTCCCGGTAATTTACGACGATCTTGACTTCGAAGAAGGTTTTCGAGCAGACCTGATCGTGGAAGACCGTGTCATCATCGAACTCAAATCGGTGGAAAACATTCTTCCGGTTCATAAGAAGCAATTGCTGACATACCTTCGCCTCAAAGACTGTCGCCTTGGGTTGCTGATCAATTTTGGTGAAGCATTGATCAAAGACGGTATTTCCAGAATCGCTAACGGTCTGAAGGATGATTCAAACTGAATGAACTCGTTTGTCGATTCCTTTGCGACTTAGCGTCTTTGCGTGAAAAAATGTCTCACGCAAAGTTGCCAAGACGCAAAGAAGACATGAAGGCGGTGTATTTGTTGAGTGGCATTCGTTGTTTTGCATTCTTTGTGTTTTAGTCATAGAAAAAGCTGCCAGACAGGTTTCCGATGACCAGCAAGTTACCGATCAATCTCAACGCATTACTCCGCCAACGAAGTGCGCCACGGGGAACACAGTTTTTCATCGGCCAGTACGATGTCTCGCCGAACAGCCATATTTGCAACATGATCCCGCAGAGCGGATTCGGCAGCAGCCCGTTCGGTCGAGCCAGGAACATGACGCAGGCGTTTGCGATTCCGACCGTACAGCTCACGAATCTGCAACAGCCACGCCAACCACCCGAGCATGCATGCTCTTCCAATATCCAACCTCACGCCGCAGCTCGATGTTTTCTGCACGCAGTTCCGCGACTTCGTGACGCAATTCCGCCATCAGAGTCCGTCACGACTCCAACTGTTGCTCAACCGGATTCCATTCCAGACCTGCGGCACTCATAATGCCGAAAACTAAATCATCCCGGCAATCTCCGCCAATTCAGTTCCAAAAGCCCCACGCCTTCGGCGAATGTTTACCTGTGGTGGATGGCATTTTAAATCTTGGGGGCTGTTCCGCCTGTGCTGCGGAAAGATAAAGCAGATTGTCACCCCATCTCACTTTCCGTGGGACGTCTCTGGTTAATTAAGCATTTGCCCGACGGAGTAATACCTTGACCGTAAGCGCAGGAATGTCTTTACCACACTGGGATGCAGTCTCGTGCAACCACTCAGAGAAATGAGAAATAGATTCCAATGATGAACATGAGCAAAGCTGCGAGTCAAAAAATGCAGTGCATGGAAGTCTGGGGCGGTAATAGAGCAACTTGGTCTCAGTTTTCTGTGCCGGGCCTTGATCTGTGGGTTCACAGCGAGCCATTCCGTGGTAGCGACGGCGGCGGAGATGTGTACTACCTTTCATCCTGCGCATCTGGAAGGATCACGAGGATGCTGCTGGCTGACGTCAGCGGTCATGGGGCGTCGGTGTCTCCGGTGGCAGTGGCGTTGCGCGACCTGATGAGGCGAAACATCAATTTTATCAAGCAGACCCACCTCGTTGCGTCTTTGAATTCTGAGTTCGAAAGCATTTCGGCAACTGGTTGTTTTGCAACAGCTCTTATCAGCACATTCTTTTCTCCAACCCGAACTCTCTCGGTCTGCAATGCGGGGCATCCCCTGCCGCTTTTCCGGGATGGACGTACCGGTCGATGGGGCTCTAGTAACGCGGGGACAGATGAAAAATTGAGGAAAAACATGCCGATCGGGATTGTCGACGACGGTGGATATCATTCGACCAAACTACGATTGAACGTGAACGATCTGGTACTGAGCTACACGGATTCACTTTCCGAAGCGATTGGTGCAGATGGCAAAATGCTGGGAACTCAGGGAGTGTGTGACATCGTGAACACCTTGAGTTCAACATCGCCTGAGTTACTGATACCAAGCCTGCTGGACGCGATTCGCAAGTTAAACTCTGGAAACCTGATGAGCGACGATACCACAGTCATGTTGATGCGCGCGAATGGTTCCGGCGTGTCCTTCGTTGAGAACCTGAAAGCGCCCTTCCGGATCCTCAAAGGCCTCTGGCAAACACGTTTTCGTTCAGCATAGACGGTGGCGGAGACTGCGGTGCAGGCAAATCGCTGTTACCAAAGCGCGACAATTCTTCACTTTTTGTCTGCTGCTTGCGATTGTAAACGGCGGCGAGAAACCGTGGTGCTTGGCGGGGAGTGGTGGGCGGTTGCATTGTGCATCGCCCAAATGTTCAGGTGTTGACTTCGTGATTCGCTGAAAGGCGTAACCGTACTCCACCGCCTCCGTCTCATTGCGCCCGTGGATGGCCGCAGGAATGCTGAGATTCGGTTGTGCACAAAGTCGATCGATGATGATCGCCAGTCTTTTGGTCAAACGCTTGTCGCCAAGCTTAACTCCAGCCACTTCATCAACCAGTGCAGAAAGCGCAGACTCCATCGAGAAAACTTCCGTGACAAAAAGAACTTGCTGTGATGACAGCAAAATCTTTTTGCCACAGGTTCCAATCATTCGCAGCTGGCTCAACAAAATCCAGCCCTTCAAAAACGGGCAAAATCTGCCGGTAAAGTCTCAGCTCAAACTTATGTGGCACGATGAGCTGCAATACGTGGACGACCAGATTCCGATCCACTTCTGGATCTGTCCGCCGGTGACTTCTTTTTTCAGACCATTTGCGGACGTAATCGAGCACTTCGATTTTGACCTGATTGGCATCCTGCTGCCGTTAGACATTGGCAGAGTTTGGCTTGCGCTCAAAGGCGGCCGCTACGTTCTCAAAAAACACTTTCTGCCAGTTGTAGAAGTTGACGATACTCACGCCGTGCTTGTCGCAGACCTGCGAGACCGGTACCTTCTCAATGAGGTGCTCCCGCAAAATCGCAACTTTCTGCTCAGGTGTTAAAATTTTACGTGCTGACATCAGGCGATACTCTTTCTGGAATCGCTAAACTCTAGCACACGTTTTCAACCTCGGCTTGAACTTGGGCAAGACAAGGCCTCGGTACCACGCTGGACCGGCATGCACCATGCTTCGCGGGCGGATTCGGCAGTTTCGGCCGATGCATTCGGCCAATATCGGAAAGCTGTTTGACACAACACGGTTTTGTCCACTCATGATTTCCGGTCAGAAAATTTGGGAAGAGATTAATGATCAGGAAGCTTTCAGAAGTGCGGCAACGTGTGTGTTTAAAGACTTTAATTTGTCGTTCATCGCCGCCAGCAATGGGTTATCTTGTGGGCGTGGGCGGCGACCAGTCCGATCTCCCTCTAAGACCCGATAGAGCGAAAACCACAGTGTGTGGGCTCCGGGATATCTACATTATTCGCTGATCGCAGTGACTCCAGCGAGTTTTGTTGGCAGATCAAGCAGTGTTCTGTCCGTTTTCATTCGGGAGGAATGATGGCTGGCAGAAAAGCACGGAAGAAATTGAAGGAGCAGCGATGGTTAAGCGAACATGGATGTCAATCCTTAGGGGGATGGCTATTGTCGGCGGGATGACGGCAGCCGACGCGGCGTTTGCCGCTGAAGGTTGCAGCACTCCTGCTGGCGTGGACTGTAAACAGTGTGAACAGATTTTTGCCGATGCTGGTACGAAGCTGACTTCGCAACTCGCAGGGATGAGTTGTTGTGACCCAGGCAGTTGTTGTGCTCCAACTTCGGTGTGCGATCCCGACGCCTTGAACACCTGTGGCGATGCCTTGGCTGATGCCTGTGGCGAAAGCTGTGGCGAAAGTGTCAGTGGAGCATCAGAACGAACACTTGGCCTCTTCGGAGACTGGGGCCACGGCGTGACCGTTGGCGGTTGGACGCAATTCGGCTACCAGTCCGGACCTGACGGTGCCTTCACTGGAAACGGGACGTTCAACGACGTCAACTTTGGGCCAGGTGCAGGATTCAGCAACGCCAAAGAATGGGATAATTTCAACCTGAACCAGCAAGCCTTGTACATCAACAAGGCGGCCGACGGCAGCAATGGCCTTGGTGTCGGTTACCGTGCTGAAATGATCTTTGGCGTCGACGGTAATGATACTCAGTCATTCGGAAACAACGTCGGACGCTACGACTACGACGCGCAGTGGAATCACGGGATCTACGAATGGGCACTTCCACAGCTGTACGCAGAAGCCGCCCTCGGAGACCTGTCGGTCAAAATCGGTCACTTCTATACGCCGATTGGCTATGAAGTCGTTCCGTCAAACGGCAACTTTTTCCTCAGCCGCCAGTTAACATTCAACAACAGTGAACCGTTCACACACACCGGTGCTCTCGGTACGTACAAAGCTGGCGACAGTCTCCAGGTTCTCGGTGGTTGGGTCGCAGGAATGGACACAGGGTTTGATCGTCTGAACGATAGCAGCGCCTTCTTGGGCGGTTTCATCTACGCGCTTTCAGAATCGACATCATTAACCTACATGATGACCGCAGGAAATCTTGGCTGGCGTGGAAACGGATCGATCAATAGCATCGTCCTGACCCACAACTGGTCGGACAAGGTTTCATCCGTGCATCAGTTTGACGTCCTCGGCTCCGACTTAAATAGCAATTTTGGCGGCAACATTAACACGCAGGGTGCTGGTATCGCCGACAACTCGACGGGACAGATCAACTACCTGTTCTATACCATCAACGACAAGCTAAAAGCTGGTGTGCGTCAGGAATGGTACAGGGCTGACGGAACGTCTTACAACACGATGACCTACGGCGTGAACATTAAGCCGATGGATAAGTTGGTCATTCGTCCCGAAATTCGTCAGATGTGGTCGCCAGGCGCTGCTTCGGCTGATGGAACGACTACTGCACCGGGGCACGACGATCTATTCAATTCAACAATCTTTGGTATCGACGCGATCATCAGCTACTGATTTCAGCAGGCTGCTGGCGAGTTACCAAAATTCACAACGTAAAAACCATGACCGCAGCGGAACTTTCTGGTTCCGCTGCGGTTTTCTTTTTGCCGAATTGTGTGATCTACCGTCGGTGGATCGAGCCGCGAACGTCCGTGTGGATTAGACTCCACGCCAAGTTCCGAATTCTTGCGAATCCGGCTACATCAAAGCCGTCACGCGAGGCATCGCTTTCTCGTGTAAGACGTATCTGAGATTTTTTCGGCCAAGGAGCCTTGTCAAAGTGTCGCTCGAAAAAGCTGATGCGCTCGTGATTCGACAGGTAGATTTCAGTGAATCCAGCCGGGTCGTCACGTTCTTTAGCCGTGAATTTGGTAAGTTCGCGGCTTTAGCGAAGGGAGCGAAACGGCTGAAAGGGCCTTTTGATGCTGCTCTTGACCTGCTTTCCGCGTGTCGCGTAGTCTTTATCAAGAAATCTTCCGGCACCCTCAATCTGCTCACGGAAGCGCGCCTCATCAGACGTTTTCAGCCTCAGAATTCTGGGGCTAAAGGTGGTTTGACAAGTCTTTATGGCGGCTACTATGTCGCGGAACTATTGAGCGGACTGACGGAAGATTTTGATCCAGCACCGGAAGTCTACGACCTTGCGGTCTCCACGTTGTCGGCCCTTTCATCCCCTGAAAACCTTTCTTTACCCATCATCATTCACTTCGAAATCTCTCTCCTCCAACTTATTGGTCTGCTTCCTAATCTTTTTGAGTGTTCCGTGTGCGGTGAGGCCGTGCAAACTGGCAAGCAGTTTGCACATTGGGTCAGCCAAGGTGGTGTGCTCTGTGGAGCGTGCAGGCGTCAAGAATTCGCAGGAGTTTCCATTTCATCTGGTTCGATAGAAATCCTGCGTCGCCTGACCCAGGAATCTGCCGACACAGTCTGCCACATTGAGTTTACAAAAAAACAGGCACAGGAGTGTCACCAGTTGGCGGTGTCGGCCATTACCCACGCGCTTGGACGCCGGCCATCGACATTGCGGTACATTCAGATCTGACAACATTGAATTCGACCACGAATCAGGAATATTTTAATCATGCAGCTTTGCAGGATGCTCGACCGCCGAAAGGAATCGGCTCGTCGAACCCGATCTGACGGTCGGCTCGACGCGCAAGTCGCTGCGCTTTATGTTGAGATGCGAAGCCAGCTGATTCTTGGTTTACTGTTGGTCTGCCTGTTGTCTGGGTGTTCGGTATTTTCGCGAGATAGCGACTCGGGAATGCTGAATATTGCCAAGATGCTCAAACCCGGTTCGATTCGCGGGCCGTTGGAACGTAAACTTTTTGGCGAAGATAATCCGCTGGAAATGGGGCGTCGGTTTTCTGAACAGGAACGCCTTCAGGTGCAGCAATGCCGGGCAGCCTTTGAGCGTGAAGACTACGATCAAGCGATTAAGCTGAGCAAGAAAGCGGCCAAAAAATTTAAAGAAAGTTCCCTCGGCGAAGAAGCTCAATTCTATCTGGCGGAGTCTTATTTCGCACAGGGGGAATATGGCAAGGCCCAGGACGGTTACGATCAGTTGTTCCAAGATTATACTTCGACGCGTTATGTCGAACCGGCCACGCGGAGATTATTTTCAATCGCCCGCACATGGCTCGAGATCTCAGAACCAATGGCCAAGAATGAAATTCGTCAGGTGAGCGGTGAGAAGGTCGTGGAAGATAAGACGCCGCCCAAACGTTCGTATGATCCGACTCTGCGTGTCCCCATTCTGCCGAATTTTCACGACAAGGCTCGTCCTTGGTTCGATACGCAGGGCAACGCGCTCAAATGTCTTAAATCAATCTGGATGAATGATCCGACCGGACCATTAGCGGATGACGCATTGATGCTGACGGCGACCCACTATCAACGTAAGCTGAACTTTGTCGAAGCGGATCGCTATTTCGAAATTTTGCGAGATGAATATCCAGACAGCCCGCATCTCGAAGATGCCTTTGTGCTTGGGGCACATGTGAAACAGATGAGTTATCAAGGGCCGTACTACGAAGGACGCGAACTCAAAGGTGCCCAGAAACTTAAGGAACAGTCTCTGCATTTGTTCCCCGCATCCCTCGAACGACAGCAACTGCGAACCGATCTGCAGAAGATTTATCTGCAGGAAGCTGAACGGGCATGGTGTGAAGTAGAATACTACCAGAAAAAACGTAAACCGCGTGCCGTCGCGATTGCCTGCATTCAAGTGCTGAATGAATTCCCCGACACGTCGTACGCGAAAGACGCACGCGACGTTTTGAAAACCATTGATCCCAGTGAACTGCAGGGACTTCCGGAAGTCGTAGAGTTCGTTGAATCCATGCCTGCCAATGAACCCCCGCCTGAATCTCCTGAAAACAGGTCAGGCCCGGTGAAGTCTGTAAGCCATTCAACGGGTGAAGAAGACCTTGGCAGTCGCATGACGCTTCCATAAAATCAGCCATGACGCGGTTCTATGTTTCGTAAAAATCTCAATTGGATGCTTGTCTTCAGCGTCGTTACAATCGCGGGCTGCGGCTATACGCTTGGAACTCAGACACTGCACGATGTGCGAACCGTTCACGTCCCTGTCTTTCAGTCTGATTCGCACCGCCGAAATCTAGATTATCTGCTCACCGAAGCCGTGCAACGCGAGATTCGCACGAGGACATCGTACCGACTTGAAGATGCTGAGACGGCTGACACGATCTTGAAAGGCCGGATCGTCGAAATTCGCAAGTCTGTGCTTAGCGAAAATAGCTACGACGACCCCCGTGAATTGCAGTTGATGCTGGGTACGGAAGTGACATGGATTGATCGCCGCAGCGGACAAATTCTGCATCAACAGACTTTTTCCGTTAGCCCACAACTTAGCCAGCAGGCCAGCAATGTTAGCTTCGCACCGGAAGTTGGTCATTCACTCGCGACTGCACAGCAGGAAGCCGCTCAACGCCTCGCTTCTCGAATCGTAGATGTCTTAGAAGCCCCGTGGTAGCAGTTTCGTAATTTTGCAGTCCCCGTAGAATCGAATTTCGGAAAATATCGACATGCCATTTGTGACTCCCGTCTCATCTGAACAGGCTGCTGACAAAGCGGCTCAGACTTACGAGCGTATCCGCGAGATCTTCGAGGTCTCAGAAATCCCCGAGATTTTTCAGTACATGGCCAACGTGCCAGCGTTCATGCATGACTTTTTCATGAACTTTCGTAAGTTTGTACTTACGGCCGGCAAGCTGGATGAGAAACGTAAATTACTCATTGCCTGCGCAGTCGTCGGGCAAGCTGGCAACGCGAAATGGCTCGAATACCTCCAAACATTCGCCGCAGCTCGCAATGTGACAGCCACGGAAGTGACCGAAGCGCTGGCGGTGGGCGCGACGAATTCAATGTATAACGTGCTCTTCAAATTTCGCGACATTAGCGGCACGGATGTCTTTGATGGGATGGGTATTGGATTGCGAGCTCATACGTTTCAGGGAACTTCTCTGGATGACATGACGGTGGAATTGATCAACATTTGCTTGAGCGATATCAACGGCTGCAAACCATGCACTGCTGCACATGTCCAAAAAGCCCGGCAAGCCAATCTTTCTGATGAAGCGATTTATGAGGCCGTCCAGTGTGCGGCCACAATGGTTGCCGGGACCCAGTATCTGAGATCGATTGGAATTGCATAGCCTGATTCACCCGTGCGAAACCCCGCAATTTTCGATCAAAAGCCTTGATTTTCAGGCTGGAAGCTGCCATCCTTCGCCGCTTGGCTGCTCCCCGGCGTCCGCAGGGAAGTGAATTTACGCCCATTTTGTCTCAGTTCAGTGTTTTCGGAGTTGTTGAGATGCACATTCGTAAGGGTGACATGGTTGAGGTCGTTTCTGGTGACGATTCAGGAACACGTGGCCCCGTGATGTCAGTGGATCGCAAGAATGGCAGAGTTGTCATTGAAGGCGTGAATAAGGTTTATAAGCACGTTAAACGCGGACATCCGAAAAGCCCACAAGGTGGCCGTTTGCACAAGGAATTGGCAATCGATGCTTCAAACGTGATGCTGATCTGTCCAAAGACCAATAAGCCAACTCGCGTTGGCATCAAAGTCAATGCTGACGGCAGCAAAGAGTTGATTGCGAAACGTAGCGGTGTCGCGATTCGCCAAATTGTGCAGACCAAAAAGAACTGATTGCGGAGTCCGAACTGCCTGCTCAAGGGCCGCGGCTCTTGTCAATAAAATCCATAAAAAACGGGTTGTGAAGGACTTAACCTCACACCCGTTTTTTCGTGGTACACTCAGTTCCTCGCAGAAACAGAAATTGTTCTGTGGCTGGTAGGCTCAACGACTTGAAAAGTGTGCTGCTCTGGTGGCCAAAAAGGCGTGCCCTCTGTTGTGTGAATGGCCGGTCGGAGCATCTACGCAAATTCACCACGAAGCGTCATCCCATTTCGACGTCTTGCTATGTTGCGTGGTTTGAGTCACCTTCGCAGCAGGCAGTCGGTGGCATCTCGGACTACTTCAGTCGTTCTAGGACGTTGTCGATGAGGTTATAGTGCTTGGCTTCTTCAGCCGACATAAAGTTGTCGCGGTCAGTGTCGTCTTCAATTTTGTTGAGCGTCTGGCCAGTATGTTTGAGCAGAATGTCATTCATTCTGGCTTTGATGCGAAGTACTTCCTTGGCATGGATTTCCAATTCGGTTGCTGTGCCTTCCATCCCGGCCAGCGGCTGATGAATCATAATGCGAGCGTTTGGGAGTGCGTTTCGCTTTCCGGGGGTACCTGCTGTCAGCAGAATGGCCCCCATGCTCGCGGCTTGGCCAATACAGTATGTTGCCACATCGCAACTGATGTATTGCATCGTATCGTAGATCGCCATCCCTGCGGTGATGGAACCACCGGGACTGTTGATGTACAGATGGATGTCAGCCTTCGGATCATCAAACTGCAGGAAGAGCAGTTGAGCGACGATGCTGTTTGCAACGTCATCGTTCACACCACTTCCAAGAATCACGATTCGATCCTTTAGCAAGCGGCTGTAGATATCCATGGCGCGTTCATCGCGACCATTTTTTTCGATAACATAAGGAACAAGTACTGACATTTCTGGAATCCAGCAGAGATAAAGAGTTCAGGGTCAGGACAATCAACACATCGCATCCCATGCGACGAAATCTTTGCAACTATGCCGCGAGTTATGTGTTGCCGTTCTATTTCTTTTTTTCACTCGGCTTTCGGTCAAGAATCTCATCAACCAAGCCGTACGTCTTAGCTTCGTGGGCGGTGAGATAGTGATCTCGCTGCGTGTCTTTCGCAATCTTCTCAATCGGCTGCTTCGTGTGACTGGCCAAGATTTCATTGAGTAACTGTCGCGCAGCGAGAATATCGCGAGCTTGGATTTCAATGTCCGAAACCTGACCGCCTACTTGACCGTACGGCTGATGAATCATAATTTTCGAATGTTTTAACGCGAAGCGTTTTCCATCGGCGCCACCTGCCACCAGAATCGCACCACCACTCGCTGATAGTCCGACGCAATACGTCGCGACATCGCATTCAATGAATTGCATGATGTCGTAAATCGCCAGCGTGGCCGTGACCGAACCGCCCGGCGAGTTGATATACAGATGAATGTCCTGATGCCGGTTCTCGGACTGCAGGAATAACATCTTCATGATGACAAGATTCGCACTGCCGTCATGAATCGGTCCATCCAGAAAGATAATCCGATTGTCGAGCAGCAGATCGCCCACCGTCATCTGACGCTGGGCGGAATATTCTCGCGCGGCCATCGGCATATATTCGAATCGCGGGTCCTTCATTCGCTTGATCCTGCTGTATTCAGTTACGTCGTTGTAAAATTAGTTGGAGCATCTGCCAATAAAAACAGGCGCCGCGTAATCGTACGCGCGCCTGTCTTGTAATAACAGTCTGTTTATGCAGATTCGTCGTCAGCGGAAGCCGTGGCTGAAGAAGAATCATCAATTAGGCTGGAATTCATGTTACCGCAGATGGCAAAACGCGCAGAAGCCTGATCTTGCTTCTTCTGTCGCTCCCGCGGGACGTCAACAAATGTCGCACGTTCCAAGATAAAATCGACAGCTTTCCGTTCACGCAGCTGCGCCTGAAGATTCTCAATCATTCCTGATTTTGCCAAACGGGCGCGGATGCGTCGCACCGGTTCACCACTCTGGAACGACATCGTCAGCATTTCGCGTTCAATATCGGAGTCTTCGCATTCGATCTGCTCAACCGTCGCGATTTTATCAAGCACAAAGTGTTCTTTGAGCGCCTGTGTCGTTGTCGCTAATGCATCTTGGCGAATCTTGTTTTCGCGAGCCATGATCTGCTCACGCGTAAAGCCAGCCTGAGACATTTCTAGCATTTCTCTTCGCAGAGCATTCTCTGTTTGCTGACGAACTAGTGATTCCGGGAGATCCCAATCAGCCGAAGCCATGATCTTGTCTAGAACTTGCCGTCGAGTTTCTTGGCGTTGCTGATATTCGAACTGGCGCGTCATCGAACTCCGCAACATGTTATGGAACTCTTCTTCGCCCTCAGCACCCAATCTTTCGCAGAACTCCTTGTCAACCACTGGTCTGCGAGACTGTTGAACTTCCGTTATCTCAAACGTGGCAACTACGATCTCGCCACGCATTTCCACAATCGGTGACTGGAGTGAAATCTGAATGTTTGCTGTGCGCGTGTCACCCGCCTTGGCACCAACCATGAGCTTATCAAAATCGTTTACGACGGCGTCCGGGAAGTCCAACTGTGACATCACACGGAAGCTCTGCTCCCCGATTTCACGAAAAGTTTTATCGTTGTGCACAAACTTCATATCACAGATGACGTAGTCGCCAGCGGCGGCTGGTTCTTCAACGTTGACGCGTTCTGAATAAGAATCAAGAAACTGCTCTTGATATTCGTCCATCTCTTCGACGGTCGGCTCGGCAATGGAGCGATTGATTGCAATGCCCGTGTAGTCAGGCAGATCGAATTCTGGCCGCACTTCGACTTCAAATTCGTAATGAAAATCGCCAAAGTCTGGAATATCTAGGCTCTCAACATCAATGCGTGGTTCGTTAATAGGCTCGATTTTGCTCTCATCTGAAAGCTGCTCAAGACTGGCCATCAACACTTTTTGCTTGATATCAGCCGTGATTTCTTTCTTGAAGCGTTTTTCCAGCAATGCAATGGGCACTTTGCCTACGCGAAAACCTGGAACTTCCGCCTTGAGAGCCAACTCACCGAGCGCTTCGTTACGGATCGTACGAATATCGGCTTCAGGAACGGTCACGGAAACGTGCTTGCGGCAGGCACCCATTTCCTTGATCTCAACCTTTAATGCCATGCGAGAATCGGTATCTTCGCCTTCGACCACTGCTTGGCTCGCTACTTCAGAACTCATTCTGCAACCTTTTCAAGATCTTTCAAACTGCCAAACCGGCGCCAACTCTGCCCCAGCGCTTGCTGGCTTCCATTTGGCAAGCCACAATATGGACTTCGGGAGGCAACGAAAAAGCGGGTGAAGGGACTCGAACCCTCGACAACGACGTTGGCAACGTCGTGCTCTACCAACTGAGCTACACCCGCAATGCAAATGTTCCCGGTGGGGAACAGGGAGGAATTGTAACGAATCTGTCGTCTGTTTAAGCCGCTTACTAAATCAGTTCGCTCAAAAATAGCGGTTTCGAGAAGCCTGGCGACGTGCAAAAAACATCTTGGTAGAGGTAAACAGAAAACTGTTGAGTTTTCTAATTTTCCCGGCGAACCTCTTCCGGCGACGGATTATGTATGTTTTCGGCTGCTCGTCAACAGATCAATCCCCAAATCCCGCCGAAATCCTGTCTCGCACTCTTTCATCATCCGAACTCTACGTGCACGCCCCACCTTATGAGCTTTGCTGCGTAATTGCTTCTGCTTAAGATTCGGACTCTGCGAAGCCATTTCAGCGTGAATTGCCTACTACGCTGGATTTGTCTGCGACTGCTGGTTGCGGCAGAGATGGCATTGCACTTGACATTTCAACAGGCGACGACCAATTTTTGTTTGTCGGATTGCATGATCTGGGAACACCCCGAGATGGCAGTTGAGGTTCAGTCAGCGGATTTTTTTTGTTGACTGATCCATTGGAACAGTTCAGGCGTAGCGTACGTCGCGGACCAGCAGTTGTGTCCGATATGTTCAAGTGACGTGAAGCGAATTTTTGTGCCCCCGGCTTGCTTGATGGCATCAACCATTTCGACCGAACGTTGGAATGGAACGGCGCTGTCCTGATCACCATGAAAGACCCAGATTGGTAAAGCCTTGAGTTTTTCGGCGTCACGAGGATCACCGCCACCACAGACCGGCACTACTGACGCAAACCGTTTAGGGTGATCTGCCGCCATTTGCCATGAGCCGTACCCCCCCATGCTTAATCCGGTCAGACACATGCTATCTTGGTCGATACTGTGCGTTTGAACGATATGATCGAGCAATTCTATAAGTCTCTTCTGTTGGGTTGGCTTGGCCCAAGAATCATCCCCCGGGCATTGCGGTGAAAGTAGGACATAAGGCAATTCATCCCCTCGCGCAGCAAATTGTGGCGGTCCCCACTTTGCTACGAGGCTCAGAGGTCCGTAGCTTTCGCCGCGTCCGTGCAGAAATAGAATCAATTGCGACTTCTTTGCAGGGTCGTAATTCTTGGGCAAGTACAGCAAATACGAGATCGACCCTCCGTCACTTGTCGCAAAATTTTGTTCAACCTGCCTTCCCGGACTTGGCTCAGAAGTTTGAGCAAGACAGGAATTACTCAACGCAAGGGACAAGATCCAAGCAAACGTGATTCCAGAAATGGCTAACTTGATTATCTGTTGGATGGGAGGCACTTTACAGAATCGAGATGGAGCAGGGGTTTGCTGAGGATGATGAGTCGAGTTCATGCGTGGTCACACTTTCGAAAGGTATTCAGGTGTTGCCGTAAAATGATTTGAAGACAGACCACCTAAGAAGATTTTGCAAATGCAACGGA
Source organism: Planctomycetota bacterium (assembly GCA_003670925.1). Lineage (GTDB taxonomy): Bacteria > Planctomycetota > Planctomycetia > Planctomycetales > Planctomycetaceae > SXXK01. The sequence continues at coordinate 17,534 of QWQG01000196.1, forward strand.
AAAATTTTGCGGGTGAGCGGTCTGTGGGAGAAGGTTTACTTGTCTGCTTGTGACTTTTCCGGATCACGATCATTGAGCAGGCGAAATCGGTTGCCTCCATTGACTTGCTGTTTGCGTGCGATTCGCCATTCCACAACGACATCCGGTTGATCCGCAAAAATGCCGTCAACGCCGCCGGCCGCCACTAGCCACTCCAGATATTCTGACACCGAACCTGCATACTCTGGTAATGCGTCCGTGCGAAATGTCCAGACATGAACTTGCAATGCGTGGGCGTGGGCGTTTTTGACCAGTTCCGTGAGTTGCGGAGTGTCGTCTGCGTTTTTACCGGTGACAACGTGGTTGAGCGGTACGCCAATGCCATCTGCTACCTCGGCGATGCTTTTGAGTTTCGCAGGATCTGCGGGTTGGTTGAGCAACTGAATGATAAGTAACGGTGTCTTCAATTCCTTGCGTAGACGTCGAACTTCCGCTTCGTCGAAACACTGCAGATAAATGTGGTCATCGGCAGAGTCGTATCCGTATTGACTCAGAACTTCCAGAACGGCTTTCGCAAGGTCCAAGCCTGCGGCACGATGTTCGGCAGGCGACTTCAACTCCGCGTAAACTCCGGCCTCATTTGGACGTGTCTTATTCAGACCCTGAATGAGTTGCAGGTGCTCGGCCAGCGTGGCGATGCGGAAATTACCGGATTCCAGAGGAAAGCGATTCCCCTTGTCTTTCCAAGGACGTGATGGAGAGCGACGTTCGGTGACGGTGAGTTTTCGCAATTCATGCAGCGTGAAATCCATAACGTACCAGTGTCCATCCGCACGCTTCCGATCAGGAAAGACCGTTGCCGCGTTGGTCAGGTCATCCAAAATCAGGTCGTGAAACACGATCGGGATGCTGTCCTTGCTGAGCACCACATCCTGTTCAATGTAATCCGCCTGCATCGCATGCGCCAGGACGACACCTTCGGTTGTATGTTCCGGTAAATAGCCTGCCGCCCCGCGATGCCCGATCACGATGGGGGAGTTCTGAGTCTGATCGGATGTCACGATCGCTGCCGGTGCATCATCATTGATCTGAGCCATTGCCATCCCTGCCATCATCCTGCCCGAAAGAAGCCACACGATCATCACCAGCCACATTGTCAAATTGGACGCTGGACGCAACGTGACACTCCCGACATGATGGATTGATTCTTCACGAATGCTCCATGATGGCAGACGGCGTTCAGGGTTGCAAATCAGCTGACCTGCAGGTGGACTTTTCGCATTGATCTCAACGCAACGTTACAAGCCGCAGAGTCGGAGTGTCAAATTGTCCGTGAAGACGCTGAAGATGTGCGGTTTCTGTCTCGGAACTGAAACGCGAGGAAGGCTCGTTGACTTTTGCTGACTTCGCCGCCACCCTGTCCAATCTTCCGGCGGTCGGGCGGAGGTTCGAATTTCGGGCTTTTGGCAACCGCAAGTCTTTTTCGATGCGATGCTGATTGTCCATGCTGTTTCGAATTACAAATCTGCGAACCCCGGTTGAAATGCCGGAGCAGGCTCTGCCCGCTGAAGTGGCGCGGCGATTGGAACTGCCTGCGGATGAACTTTCGACGCTGAAAATCCTGCGAAAAAGTCTCGACGCCCGCAGTCGCCATCGCATGGAATTTGTGTATTCACTCACGCTGTCGCTTCCAGACTCAGATTCAGCGCCCTTTGCGGACGGCATGGATATCGCGCCATGGTCGCCCCCCGCTTTTGAAGAACCCGAACTTGGGACGCAACCGCTGCCGTATCGACCAGTCATAGTCGGCTCGGGACCTGCAGGATTGCTGGCTGGTTATTTTTTGGCATTGCACGGCTATCGTCCGCTCATTATCGAACGCGGACAGGTCGTGCGTGAGCGCGTGCCTGCGATTCGTGATTTCGATTCCGGGGGTGAACACGACAACGAAAATAATTACCTGTTTGGCGAAGGTGGTGCCGGTTGCTTCAGTGACGGCAAACTGACGTGTCGGATTTCAGGACCGGATGCAGATTGGGTGCTGCAGAGTTTTGTGGACTGTGGTGGTCGTCCGTCACTTGTTTATGAAAATCGTCCGCATCTTGGCAGCAATAAGCTGCCTTTAATTTGTCGTAATTTTCGCCGCAAAATTGAAGCTCTCGGCGGTGAGTATAAGTTTGGCTGTCGTCTGGAAGGTCTAAGATTTCAAAATGGCTTGTTACAGGGATTGGAAACGTCATCCGGCTTCATTGAAGCGTCTGTCTGTTTGCTGGCGATCGGGCACAGCGCGCGAGATACGTACGAGATGCTACTCAAGACCGGATTGCCTCTGAAGCAGAAAGCGTTTCAACTTGGACTCAGGATTGAGCAGCCCCAAGAAACTGTCAACCAGCGAAAATACGGGCGCGATGCCGATTATCTGACGTTGCTCGGTGCGGCTGATTATTCACTCATCGCTAAAGGCCAGAAGGACTTGTTCAGTTTCTGCATGTGTGCCGGTGGCATCATGATTCCTAGTGTGTCTGAACCCAACATGTACTGCTCGAACGGCATGAGCAATTCACGACATGACACGCCATTTGCAAATAGCGGCTTAGTGGTCACCTTAGAACCGCATGAATTTGGCAGCAGTCATCCATTGGCCGGCATGTATGTCCAGCGGCAGTATGAATCGCTCGCCTTTCAAATAACGGGCGGCAACTATCAAGCTCCCGTGCAACGCGCGCAAGATTTTCTTGCAGATCGAACACCGTCTCCGAATGAGCAGCTTCCATCGTCATACGAACGCGGCACACGCGCGAGGAATCTGGCAGCCGTGTTGCCGCCTTCGATCCTCAAAGCGATAAAATCCGGTCTGCCGATCCTCGATACTCAATGGCGTGGAGAGTTTCTGCAGGATGCCGTGCTGATCGGACCGGAAATGCGCGGCAGTTCGCCTGTTCGCATCGAGCGTGACCCAGCGACATTTGAAATTCCAGCCTTGCCTGGGGTCTATCCTGTCGGCGAAGGCGCCGGCTACGCGGGCGGCATTGTGACGGCCGCCGTCGATGGCCTGCGTGCGGCGCGGAAAATCATCACCAAGCACCGCGCCCCGGACGCTTAGCCGTTACTCCACAACGATCACGCCGTTCATGACCATCCAGTGTCCCGGAAAGGTGCATAGGAACGGATACCGGCCCGGCTGGCTGGGCGCTTGGAAATAGATGGTTTGTTTTTCACCCGGTGGCACAATATCGGTGTGAGCGATGACCTTGTCTGACTCGGGAATGTACTGACGCGCAAAAGCTTCCGGATTGGCGATCAGCTGATTGCCGAGCTCACCCACGATTTGCAATGAACCTGGCTCGACAAGAACCCAGTTGTGCGGCACGACGTCGGGATTAGAAAGCGTAAAGGCGAGCGCCTCACCCGCTTTAACCGCGAATTCTTTTGTGGCGTACGATAGATTCTTGGCGGTCTCGATTTCAATTTGACGCGCGCCTTTGATCTTCTGTTGCCATGGATTGGGAATTTGCACCGCGTTCAGGGCCAGATCCGTGAGCAGTGGATGGGCAGCAATAATTTTCTCACGCGGTATGTAGCCCGGAAATTCCGCAAAAGGTTTGTCAAGTTTGTGAACGGTCACGAACAAATCATGACCGAAACCCGCAGGCGAACACGTGAATGTATCGTCGTCGTTGACATGCAGTCGCAGATGCAGTTGATTGACAGGTTGCAGTTCAGGAATTTCAAGAAACAGCGAACGCCCGTCCGAAAGGACATGAGCCGATTGGATTGCCAACGAATCATGGCCTGGAATCCCCGGATGCGTGGTGGAGTACTCAAGCGAACCGTAGGCGCCGCTGTAACGATAGTTCCAGCACTGCGCGAACTGGCGATGCGCGTCGGCGGCAATGGTAGCGTCAATTGGTTCAGCAAATGTGACTCGAATTCCGTTTTCGTACGTATGAAATCCGACCGGGATCTGAACCGGATCACCCGTGTAACGCACCCGCTGAAAACAGCCATCGTCCGGTGTGTAAGAGCCCCAGCCAGACATGCCAGACACATACAACTGACCGTCCTTAGAATTAAAGCGGCCGCGATGGGAGCCGGATAAAAAGTCGCCCGACATCGGGACGACGGCCCCCTGAAGCTGGCCGGCAACTTCGTCGCGCAACACGACAAGCCAAGATCCCGCGCCGAATGAAAAATGCAGTAATTGCCCTTCGAGCGGTCCAAACGCATGGCTCTCGACGTAAGCCTGTCCACCAGCCGAGTTGTCGAGTCCTCGTGGCAAATAGATGAATGGCACCTCAGGCGGCTGGCCTTTTTGCGGACCACGGTACCCAAAATGCGGTGGATCGAACGGTAATTGTGTCCTTGCGTTTCGCACGGCGTGCACCATGGACGCAGGTGTCCACTCGCCTTCCGAAACCGGCAGCGTCACTGTTCCATCGGGCAGAATTCCCAGTCCGTCGGGATTTCGAAATCCGGTGGCAATGACATCGGCCGTTTGACCGTCGGCCGAAATGCGAACTAAACCCTGATTTCCTGAAGCCGTGTAGAAGTTTCCAGCCTCGTCTCGCTGCAGCCCGCAGATATAGTCGTGTCCAGCAGGGGACGTGACAAAAGCATTGCTGAAACATTCGTAGAAGTCCGCTTCACCGTCATCGTTGAGGTCGGTAAGCCGTGTTAATTGATCTCGACACTGCACGTAGATATTTCCTTCGGCGACAACTAGCCCCAAAGCATGGTGCAGGCCTGATGCAAATCGCCGCCAGCGAGCGACGCCCGGCTTGTCGATTCCAGAGTCCAGACCGGTGACATGCCACACGTCGCCCTGCATGGTGCAAACCAAAGCACTGCCGTCCGGAAGGAAATCATGATCGCCACAGAACATCGGAATCTTCCACGGATTGTCGTACGGCAATTCGATTGTGTCCACGGCATATGGACGACCGTGTCCAAGTACGATTTTTGTCTCCAGAACCTGCGGCCATTGCCCTGGCCCGCCTGTCGCCATTTTGCGCAGCGGATGCTGATCCGCCGGCGCAACCTCACGCACGAATTTACCAGCTTCGACCCACGGTGAGTCAAGATACTCGACATCCCCAATCCGATAGGCGAAGACGACTCGATTGCCGTAGCGATAGAAGCCATGATATTTGAAAGCCTTGTCAGGGGGAGTTTGGGTGGGAATGGGCACCAACTGCCCCTCCATTTGCAGTGGGCTGACGAATCCATGACGCACGGATTCAAAGCCCACAAAACCACCTGACCAGACAGCGTCATACGTCAATGTGTCTGGATTGAAGCAGGCCGATAATTCACGATGCTCGCCAAGTTGCAGGCATACCCCCCGCGCCACCGTGGCCCCGCCAGCTTGAAAAACTCCAGACTGGACGGAACCGAGTTGTGTCTCGTTCCATCTGGCATCTGCCCAGACTGCTTCGTTTTGATTGCCCCAGTGTCCTTGCTTGCCGCCGTCCAGCCCCGGGAATTGACTCAGCAGCATGGGGATGTGCGGCTGTTGTCGGAAGAAGTCGGCTTGCTTGGTGTAGAAATCATACAGGCGATCGCGCGTCACAGGATGAGTGGCGTTCGCCCAGTGATTCGGTGCGAGCGGCTCCTTCGTGAACGGAAATTCCGCTGGGCCGTGCATCTGACGATGAGCAATGACGTCCTGCAGCTCTGCGGAAAGTGGTTTACCTTCGGGCCCAAGTTCGCTCAGGAATCGAATTAAGTCCAGTTGTTGTGGACGCGACATGGCTGCCGTCAAGCCAGCTGGCATCACAGTGCTGCCAGCGATTTCCTCTTCGATGTCGGCTCGTGCAATTGTCGTCAGATTGTTCGTCGCAGGATCGCGCAACGTGACTTGGCTTTCGTCCGAACTGTGTTTGTACCCGGTGAATACCTTGCCTTCGACAGTCAGAATCTGAAAGTTGATGAATTCAGGTTTAACGTCGCGTTTTGGCCATAGCACAGACTCCACAATGTGCCCCTGTTTGCGATCTTTAGCGACCGCCGACAAATCAGGGCCAAGAGTGCCTCCATGAGGTCCTATCTTGTGGCACGAAATGCAGGCCACTTTGACATCTGCGAAGATCGCAGCTCCGCGAATCGCATTTCCATGGTCATTTGCTTCAGCGACAAGTTGCGTGACGAGATCGGCGTCATAGGGGATCTCCGGCATGATTCGACTCTGCGAATTCGACTGCGTTGGAGCACCGGTCGTGCCCGCCGCATTTTTTTCATCGGAGGTCCAAAACCCGACTGAGGAATCATCCCGCGATGCCACAATGACTGGTTCAGCAGGGATGTCTCTCGCACCGCTAGAAATGCGAACCCAGTCGATCTGACCGGCACATCCGAAATCGCCTTCGACGAGCCTGGCAATTGCCAATGCTCCTGGGACTCGCGACCCTCCGTCGAGACCAGTGATAGCCTGATCGGCCACCTGTTTACTGTCCACATACAACCTCACTCGAGTCGGTTCGTAGATCATCGACAGGGTATGCGTTTTTCCGTCGCAGATCATGGCCTCACTACGAACATGATCCGGCTGCTTGCCAGGAAAATAGGCGGTAAGCAGACCGCTGCCAGCCATGGAAAACAGCTCCCAGTGTGCAGCTGATTGTTTCGTGTCACTCGCTACTAAAATGTTGTACTGATCGTGGTGCTGAATTGTGGCTCGAACTTCCACAGTGAGCGGCGGATGACGATACGCGTCGGCGCCCGGATAGACGCGGCCTGAAACACTCGCCGTGTCTGGATCGGGGGCCGCTGGTGGCTTCGGACCGCCACTGCCGGGCTTCTCGATTTCCTTGCGAACCCATTCCAACCCGTCCCGGTTTTCCAACAGCGATTCACGGGCATCCAGATGTTCACGATGATCAAGAATCCCGATCGGCCCGTTGTAACCGCTTTCCACAACGATGCGAATCATTTCAAACTCATGCGTTCCTTTGCCGATCCCGAGGATTTTTGGCTGCTCCAGTTCGTTCATCCCATTCAGATTTAGACAGTGTAGGTACGGCTTCATCAGCGTGAAAGATTCCACCCAGTCAGTCAGGTGCCCATGCCCGTGATGGAAGTTGTACACGATGCCAACGTGCTCCAGTCCGAGTTCATGTAGGCGTTTACTGACCGCTACTAAATTCTGCGGTTCACCGCTCCAGCCACCGTGGTTATAAAGCCCGAGCTTACATCCCATCGCCTTCGTACGCTTCGCGAGTGGCAACATCTGGGCAACTGCCGTTTCAACTTTCGCTTCCTCCGTCTCTCCAGCAGGCTGACTCATCATCTGCCAGATCTGCGGATGCAGGTCGTGCTTTTCAAACAGTTTGAAAGCTTCTTCGTGAGCACTCCAGAAAGCAAAGTATTCGATGCCGTGCTTTTTGTACTCCAAGATTTCCTGTTCAAACGTCGGCACATGTTCTTCGCGCCAGTCGTACGCACACCGCATGATGCCCAATTCTTTGAGCATCGTGGCGCGCTCAGCCGGCCCGCGTTTCGCGGCATCAAATGGCACAATGCACCAAGCGACTAGGTTTTCCCGACGCAGCACGTCAGCCTTCTCGCTGGCCCAAGCTGGCACTGCCAGACAAGCACAAAACGATGCAACAACGAGTATCAAGTTGAGGGAATGTGAAGTTGTTTTGGGCATAGGATCACATGCGTTGCAGAAAGAATGAATTGGGATCAACAATCATCAGCCCACTCGCTGATGTGGCAAATCGAGTGAAGTGCCTAATGCTGAATGTGAGGACACGTTTTATAGCGACGTTGGTTCGTGCAAGTTCAGATTCAAAACGACAGACATCATAATCACAAACTCCTAATCTTCTTTCGACACGAGTCACAAACAATGCCGGATTGTGGTAACTCGAAGCAAGCGTTGCAGTGAAAACCTCGCTGTCTCCATGAAATTTCGGAGGGCCACGAGACTAAGCTCCTGAGACGACTTCACGCCACCGGCAGCATTCTGTATTCTTCCTGCTCTGTTTACTAATGAAACCCCTCGTTTCAACGGGAAGTTTTTGACTCCCTGCTGAGAAAACCCGCTGACAAAGGCTCTCCTCATGCGAAGCGCCACTGACGCAACGTTGATTCACAACGGCCAGGTCATTGATGGAACTGGAGCCCCTGCGATCCCTGACGGCTGTGTGCTGATTGAATCCGGCATTATTCGTTATGTTGGGCCGCTGCGGACTGTGCCGCCAGGATCGGAATCAGCGGTACGGTTAAATGCGAATGGGGGCACGATTATGCCGGGGCTTGTGGAAGCGCATTTTCACGCGACATACTTTAATGTTGCCGCCTTGGAAGATCTGGATATTAAATACCCAGTGGAATATGTCACCCTGTTGGCGGCCTGCAACGCCCGATTGGTGCTGGAATGCGGATACACGTCGGCCCGCAGCGGAGGCAGTCTGTTCAATATTGATGTGTGGCTAAAAAAAGCGATCGAAAATGACCTCGTGATCGGGCCTCGGCTGGCGACAAGTGGACGTGAGATTTGTGGTGCCGGTGGGCTGATGGACTGGAATCCTGAGTTCCGCAAGATCGGCATGGAAGGATTGATTTTGCTTGTCAACGGAGCTGACGAAGCGCGCAAGGCCGTCCGGAAACTCGTCAAAGACGGCGTGGAATGGGTCAAGACATATCCTACCGGCGACGCAGCCGCAGCCGACTCCAATGATCATCATACGCTGTGCATGACGTTTGAAGAAATGCACGCGGTCGTCCAGACCGCGCACAATCATGGCATGAAAGTCACGGGGCATTGCCGTGCTACAGCGGGCATCAAAAACGCGCTCTTAGCGGGCTACGACGCGATCGAACACGGCACGTTTATGGATGACGAAACGCTCGAACTGCTGCTGAAACGAAATGTGCCAGTCGTGCCGGCATTGTATTTTGAGATGATGAGTATTGAACGTGGCCCTGAATTCGGCATGTCGCAAGCTGTGATCGATGGGCACCAAGAAACGCTGGATGGCGGTGCGGAAAGTGCGCGACGCATTCTGGCGGCAGGTGGAAGACTCGGGATGGGCGGCGATTACGGGTTCGCTTGGAATCCGCACGGTGACTATGCCAAAGAGTTATCCTTCTTCGTGAACTATGTCGGTTTGAAACCACTGGACGTCATCAAGTGTGCGACTCAAACCGGCGCCGAAATTTTGGGACGCGAGCATGAGCTAGGAACACTGGCTGTCGGAAAACTGGGCGACGTGCTGGTCGTGGACGGCGATGTTTTGGCCGATATCTCGATTCTGCAGGACCGGAAACGACTCATCGCTGTCCTGCAATCCGGCATCGTCAAAAGCCGCTGCGGCGTTAGTTGCTTGAGCGGTGACGCAGTCGTCAGTTGAGCGGTCAAGAGCCCATGATTGCGATTCCTGCACCTTGGACATTCATGTCCAAGATGCAGCTACTACATCACCTCGGCCACCTGAATCCCAAGCAGCGCCAAGCCGGTACGTAATGCACGAGCCATGAGATCGCACAGAATCAGGCGACTGTGACGCAATTCTTTTGATTCGGCATCCTGAACGGAACAACGATCGTAAAACTTGCTGAATGCGTCGGCCGTTTCAAACAACCAGCTTGTCAGTACGTGCGGACGGTAGTCTTGCAGCAATCCGTCAATCGAAGTCTCAAACATCAGCAATTGCAGCGCAAGACGCCGTTCTTCAGGAGTCATCAGCAGGATCGTCGAACCGCCTGATGTCAATGTATTGCGCTCGATATCCAGCTTGCGGAAGATGCCACAGATGCGCGCGTATGCGTACTGCATGTAGGTCGCCGTATCACCGGTTGTTGCCAGCATTTTGTCCCAGTCGAAAATATAATCGCTGTCACGACTATGATGCAGGTCGGCATATTTGATGCCCCCAATCCCCACGATCTCAGCCACCGTTGCACGTTCGTCGGACGACAGCATTGGCATTTCGCGGCGGTCGTCATTCTCATCGACGATCCTGCGCGCCCTTGAGAGTGCTTCGTCAATCAGGCTTTCAAGGCCGACGGTGTCACCCGATCGAGTCTTGTACGGCTTACCGTCTTTCCCCATCACCGTGCCGAAAGCAACATGCTGGAACCTCGCGTTGGTCATGCCCCACAATGTGGCGGTAGCGAACAACTGCTGAAAATGTTCAGACTGTCGCTTGTCCACAACGTACAGGATTTCAGCGGCTTTAAGCGTGTCGCAGCGATATTGGATCGTTGCCAGATCCGTCGTCGCATAAGTGAACGCGCCGTCGGTTTTCTGCACGATAAAAGGAGCGGCGTTACCTTCGATAAAGACGCAGGTAGCGCCGGCGCTTTCACGGGCCAGAGATTTTATTTTCAGGCTCGCCACGACATCGGCAAGCATCGGATTGTAATAACTTTCACCCAACTCCAAATCAAACTCGATCCCCAGCCGCTGATAAATTCGGTTCAATGCCTCAAGACACTCAGGCAGAAATTCGTTCCACAGGCGATTGTTTTCGGCGTCACCAGCGTGTAGTTTCACGGTTTCATCGCGTGCCAAACGAGCGATACCCGGATGCGACTGCGACAATTTTAGCAGGACAGGATTTGATTCAACGGACGAAATTGTCTCGCCGGCAGTTTTGACCGCGTCGTGGGCAGCAGCCAGTTGCTTGCGCACTGCACCAAGTTGCTTCTTGGCTTTTTCGTCTGTCCCCGTCGCAACCTCTTGCTCGGTCAATTGAGTTCTTAGAGTCGCGGCAGTCTCTTCCAACCCCGGAAGTTTCGTGACGGTATTCTGGTAGTCCGAAAGCGTATTGACCAGTTTGTAAAGGCGCGCAAGTTCACCGACAGAGTTATCTGCAAATGCCGCATCGTCACGGAGATGGCGGTAGCCGTAGATGATCATTCCGAACTGAGTGCCCCAGTCGCCGATGTGATTGTCACCGGTGACATGGTGTCCTGCAAAGCGCAGCGTTTTGCAGATCGCATCGCCAATCACGGTACTGCGAAGGTGCCCGACATGCATCGGCTTTGCCACGTTCGGCCCGGAAAAATCCACCACCACGTTTCGCGGGGCGGAGACCGGAAGAACACCCAGTCGATCGTCACCGGCAGTTTGAGAAATACGTCTGGCAATGAATTCGTCCCGCAAGCGAAGATTGATGAAGCCCGGTCCGGCGATTTCAGCAGGTTCGCAGAGATCTGAGATCTGCAGACGATCGATTGCCATTTGAGCAATCTCACGCGGCGGTTTTCCCAACTGCTTTGCAAGCGGCATCGCAAAGTTCGCCTGGAAGTCACCGAACTTTGCATCCTGAGCCGGTCGGATCATTTCCAGAAGCGGGGCAACATCGGTGACCATGCCAGACAACGCAGTGGCGAATCGGTCGCGGACAGTATTGAGCAGATTCATTTCAGGCGGCAGTCGTCAGTTGGCAACTAGGAGATTTCAAATTTGAGATTTGAGATTTTCGAACAAACGTTACCAGCCGATGGACATGTTGGCTTCGATAATTTTCTGAGCGTCCGTCAGATCGACACCGGTGTCCAGCATGTACAGACGGATGGCGTGCAGTTTGTCACCCGATGCCCGTGCGAGGCAGTCACGGGCAACGTCGCAGGGGCGGATTTTGCCTTCTAGGCCAAGCAATCGCTTGGAAATTACCCATATGTCTCGTGGCCGTTTGGTAATCCGCAGGACACGTTCTTCCGGGTAGTATTTTTGAGCCATATGCTCAGCTTGTTCAAGGCTACTCGCCCAGCCAATCATAATATGGGCTTCGGTCTCAATTTCATAAAGGGGCATCGTGCAGTCCCGAGTGCGTGATGGAAATGGTCGCCAACCCTAGAAGAATAACAAACGCCATCGAATTTTCGAAGGGTGCCGCATTTTGAAGACGTTCGGCCCGTTTGCAAACCCACGCCCCATCGCGGCTAACGACAGCCAAACTCTCGCAGGAGCAGGCCTCAGCCAATTTCCGCAAGTTCGTGCACTGCTTGCCACTCGTCGGCCGTGACGGGTTGGATGGAGAGGCGCGTGCCTTTCTGCATGAGCATCATCTGTGACGTGACGGGATGCTCCGCCAGCATCGTGCGCGTGACGGGTCGTTTGAAGATCCGCACCAGTTGAATGTCTACCATGTACCAGATAGGTTTTGCGGACGAAGCGGCCTCATCGAAGTATTTGTGTTCCGGCTGCATGGCGAAATGATCTGGATAGCCGGACTTGACAACTTCAGCCGTCCCTGTGATCGCGAGTGGATCTGTGTTGCTGTGATAGAAGCACACACCATCACCGCGCTGGATATCATCGCGCAACATGTTGCGCGCTTGATAATTGCGGACCCCTTCCCATGATGTCTTTTTCCCCTTGCTGGCAGCAAGATTTTGAATCGAAAAAGTATCGGGCTCAGATTTGAACAGCCAGAAGCGTTGCATGCGTTATTTATTGCTCGACAGAATCTGGAGTTGGTCACGTCGTTCAAAAAGTTGATTTAGGCGTTCTGTAGAATACAACTGGACAACTTTTTTCTTATACCGCACGCGTCCAGATTCGTCGCTGTCTAGATGCTGTGAGACTTCAACGCCAAAGCGTTTAAAGATCCGCTCTTTCTTGCCTGTCGTACCTAGCTCCTGATCTTCAAACGCGTAAAGCGCTGCGAATGTCTCCGGATCAACACCGCGACCTTCCTCTAGATCGCGTTGAACATTAATCCCTCCGACGGAGACGGAAAAATAGTTTACATCGGATGTGGAAGAAGTGCTTAGCCCCAAGGCGATCAGCATGTCGTTCAGATCCATTACGGTCTTTCGCGTTTTTGCATATGCCGTGATCGCGTCACTCGGAAGAATGCCGGATTCGTCTTGTTCCGCATTCAACATTGACGGCAAAGCCGAGTCCAAGTGACCGCAGACAAAACCCGCGGCAAATAACACAAGTCCACTCACAACGACAGCAACGCGACCCATGGTCAGTAATCCTGTACAGAATGACGTGTGGAACTTTGCCGAACGCAGCTGCGGAAGCACACTCAACCACAGATGGGGAACCGCAGTCATTCAATATCCCCACGACTCGGCCAAATCAAAATAAGCGACAAGCCAAGTTGTCGCAAGTGCCCATGAGCGTTGGGTTCAAATTCGGCGCCTCTTTTTATCCGATTGTAAGGCGTCCTGCGATAATAATTGAGCTCCGACAAGCCATGCTCAGCGGAATGGGACAAGGATTATGCTTTCCGAGTCTCCGTCCGGCACTAGGCGGCTCGGCGGTCTTTGTGCTGAGTCTGATTCTGCAGATTCTGAAGTGGCAGCCGCTGATTTCGCAACGTTTGGGCTGGATTCTGCTCACGCCCGGCAGGACCAAAACGAAAACTCAATCCCGCGATCATCCCACACACCGCCAAGGCACCAAAGCAGCAAATAACAGCCATCTGGTCGTCTGAAAACATGCCTGAAACATCCATCTCAAATTCCTCACTGGAAATTAATCACTCATTTGACGCATGCATACTTGTGGACTTTTCCCCGGTTCAGTTTCTCTAAGCGAAAACTAACCGGCAAATCCTGCACATCCAGGTATTCGACGCAGGACCGCACGCGGCTTCAGGCAGCGTTTCAGCTTGAGGTATTCTTCTCAGAGCCGAACAACGGCCTGAGCAGATTTTCTGCATCGGAAGTCTGGGTAGATCAGCAATTCCATGCGGGGCAGGCAAACATTACGGCGCGATTTTTTTTGCCCCAGCGTTTCAAACACAACTACTACCCCTGCTCTGACGATGACAACCGTCAGGGGACGTCTGATTGGGCAATGCCGTGAAAGATTCTTGGTTGCCCGTGTTGTAGGGTGTGACCTAGGCAGAATGGGAACGCCCGCTGCTGTACACGGCATGGACAGTGGCAAAGCGGGATCGATTAGTGCCCAGACATTTCACTTTGGAAACATGCAGAATTTAAATGAAGGTGGAGGCATGCTCGTCACAATTTACAGTCCGCCAAGGACGCGTTTGGCCCCAGTCGCAGCATGGATTATCGTTTTCAGCGCAATGCTCGCAGTGCTCGGCTGCGGTGATCAAAAACAACAGGCGGATCAACTGGTGCGTGCTGCAATGACGCACACGAAAGCCGATCGCCAAGTAGATGCAGTGCAGTCCTTGGGCAGAGCAATCGCTTTGGACCCTAGTCTTGCCGAAGCATTTTATTTGCGAGGCGCCTGTTTCACGAAGATGCAACAGCCACAAAAAGCTATGGAAGATCTCTCAGCCGCAACGCGATTGAAACCCAATTGGGACGAAGCGTGGTGCGCACTTGGTATCGCGCAGATCACGTCCCATGAAGCGGCGCTCGGAGTCGCATCGCTGTCAAAAGCACTTCAACTCAATTCACAGTTGCAGCCGGCGTTGGAAGCTCGCGCTCGAGGCTACCGCGAACTGCATCGCACGGAAGATGAATTTCGCGACATTGAAGAGCTGCTAAAACTTAATGCCACTCACAGCGAAGCATTGCTCCGGCGTGGCACGCTGCTTTCAGGATCGAATTCAGCACAGGCAATTGAAGATCTCAGCAACGTTATTCGCCGCGACCGCAGCAACTCGTTGGCGTGGATGCAGCGGGGCCTGTGTTATCACCGCAGCGGCGATTCGGATCGGGCGATGGCGGACCTTAACATTGCCTGTCGTCTGCGAGCCAACGATTTTCACCCGTGGCTTGAGCGGGGACGGATTCTGCGAATCCTAAAGCGGTCAGACGATGCCATCAGTGACTTGTCAAAAGCGGCCGAACTCGCCCCTAACGATTTCGCCACGCGACTGGAACTAGGGCGTAGCTACCTCGAGAGTGCTAACCTCGCTGCAGCGGTAGCGAATCTTCTGGAAGCCGAGCGTCTCTCGCCGCGCGACGGTGATCTTCGCATAGCATTTGCGCAGGCGGAACTTGTGCAAGGTAACAAGGCTGCCGCTCTCGAACGTCTGCAAAGTCTGCTAGCGGATGAGCAATCTTTGGTGTCATCACAGGCTACAGCGATCCGGATCAGTCTTGCGGAACTGTTGCTAGAGTCCAATAACATTGACGAAGCGATGTCACACGTCGAGCAAGTGCTCGAGTTGACGCCCACTCACACTGACGCACTGCAGATTCGCGTTGCATTGCTCGTAAAGTCGAATCGTCGCGAAGAAGCTATCGAAGACTATACGCAACTCATTTCCTCCAGTGCTGCCCTGCAACCGGATGCTGTGACGCAATATTTTTTAGAGCGAGGTCGACTGCATCTGGAGGGGCACGCGTGGTCCGCAGCTGCGGAAGATCTTTCGAAATATCTGGCCGTCTATCCCGACGATGTAGACACACTGACTCTGCGCGCCCAAGCTTTTCTGGCGCAGCATGATGCAGGCCACGCTATCACTGATCTGACATTGGCGATACTCCATAAACCCACCGCTGAATTGTATGCGTTGCGTGGAGATGCTTTCGAACAATTCCATGAACCGACTGCAGCACTGGCTGATTTGCAGAAGGCAATAAGCCTTGAGTCTGACGATCAGGCTTTGCATCAAAAGCTAGCTGAACGACTTTTCCAAGACCGTCAGTTCGCCAAGTCGGCAATGACGCTTGATCTCTTGGCTGCATTAAATGCAGGTAAATTGTCGGCAACCCAACACCTTCTTCGAGGACGAGCTCACCTTGCCGACGGAAACTTAGGTGGCGCGGATGAAGATGCTTGTGCGTTGGCAGCAGAGGCATCAGATTCTGTGACGCAGGCAGATGTCATCCTGCTGCAGGCGATGATTGCCCTCGGCCGTCACGACGATCTCGAAGCCCTGCGGCTGGTTAAAAACATGCCGGAAGAAACGTTGCCGCCAGATGCACTGTTGATGTACGGGCAGACCCTGGCAAGACAGAATCACACGGACGAAGCGATTCGCATCTTTTCAAATCTGTTGAATTCTGATCCATTCAACACGGCAGCGTTGCTTGCCCGGGCGACCGTGTCTAACAACACCTCTGACTGGCAAGCCGCAACTGCCGATGCCAGTGCTGTTTTGCGCGTGATCCCTGATGATCCAAGGGCGCTGCAGATCAAGAGCAATAGTCTCTTCCAAAATGAGCGATTCAGCGAAGCGTTGGAGACACTGGATCACCCAGCTTTGTTAAGTCGCGACACCAACGATTCTCGCTGGATGCGCATTCAATGCTGTACCGAACTCAAGTTGACGTTTCGGGAGTTGGAAGAACTGAATGCGTTACTGGGAATCGAACCGACCCACCACGCAGCTCGGATGTTGCGTGCGGGCCTGTTAGAAACCATGGGCCGCTTCGATGATGCAATTGCGGATCTCAGCGTGGTGCTCCAGCAAAACCCTGCGACTCTGGCTGTGATCACCCGCCGCGGGTTATTGAATCAGCGACTTGGTAATGCGTTAGCGGCGGATGTTGATTTCACGAAAGCAATTGAGTTGTCTCCACACGATGGGGAACTCTACTATCGTCGCGGCATTGCGCGGCATCAGCTTGGCAAAAGCGACGATGCTCTCCATGATCTTGAAAAAACAATTGAGCTGAACTCACACCTTGCTGATGCTTGGTATGTGATCGGCAATCTCGAAGCCGGTCGCGGTCAGCTTGAAGTGGCGATGGCGGCGTACGCAAAGGCGGTTGAGATTAAACCGGGGCACGCCGCGGCATGGTACAATCGGGGAAACCTGTTGTTTAATCAGTCAAAACTGCATCAGGCTGTTGACTGCTGGACGATCGCCATCACACTGCAGCCGGATCTTTTTCGAGCCTATAACAATCGCGCGGCGGCCTATGATCGCATGGGTCAAGACACAGAGGCTGTGGCTGACTACGAAAAAACACTCGAGTTAAATCCCAATTTCATGCGCGCATGGGACAATCTTGCATGGCTGCTGGCAACCAGCGCCAACGTGAAAGTTCGCGATCCACAACGAGCCGTCAAGCTCGCCACACAAGCGTGCGAATTGTCCGAGTTTAAAGACTGGGCTTGTCTCAATACGCTCGCCGGATGCTGTGCCGAAAATCAAGAATTTGACGCCGCCGTGAAATGGGCCAAACAAACACGCGCCATCGCTCCCGAAGCCAATCATCAGGAACTCGACCAGCTTGTGGCTGCATATGAAGCTAGTTTGACGGCCATTCGCGTCACCGGAAAGCCGCATGAGGGCGTTCGTTGACGAGCCTTGAATTCCGCTGAATATTTGCCATACGACTATTGGGGATTTAGGTCGATGCACACCATCCACTTTTCGCTGCGGAGGAAAAGTTTGCCGCCCGAGAGGACAGGGGCAGCCCACGCAGGATAATCGATTTCATTCAATGAAAAACGTCCATGTTCGACAAACTTCTCCTTGTCGACATCCACGACAGAAATTGTGCCACGTTCGCCCAGTACGATGAATCGCGAACCGACTTGGATCAGCGATCCACGTCCAAAATAAGGATAAGGAATCTCTTTGCCGGTATTCGCATCAATAATGTGGCCTGTCGTGCGGTCGCGACTCAAGTTTTTTAGATCACCTTCGTATCCGATTGTCTTCCACAGTAGCTTACCTGTCTCCGCGTTAATGCAGCGAAGTTCGCCTTCGTTTTCGTGACGGCCGCTGAATCCATAAATGCAACCATCGACATAAATCGGCGTGGACCAGTGCGCCAGCATACTTGTCCGATCGCGCCAAACTTCGCGGTATTGCTTACCATCTTTGTCAACTTCCAGCATTGCCGATCCCAATTGATAGGCCACTGAAACAAAGACGCGGTTGTCTATCACTAATGGTCGGGCAGCGTTGACAGATTCATGCACTTTCGCCCGAAACCAGTAGTGGAAATTTTCGGCGCCGGTGCGCGGGTTAAGCGACACAAGACCCTGACGCATCAGACATAGCAGATGTTTCTCCCCATGAATCTCAGCCATGATCGGTGACGAATAGCTGACCAACATATCGTCATCCGTCCACTCGTGCGGTTTTCCTTTTTGATCCGTTTCGACACCATCCCATGTGTCCTTTCCCACGGCTTGCCACAGGATCTCACCGGTCTTCACGTCGAAAGCGACCACTCCAGAATTCGGCTGACCGCCAACGAGTACAATGAGTCGATCATCGTCAAGAATAGGCGAACATCCGATTCCGAAGAAAGCTTCCGGAAGTGTGAATTCTTTCCGAAGTTCTTTTTTCCACAGGAGCTTGCCGTCAGTCATTGACGTGCAGGCCAACATTCCCTCGGCCCCCAGTGTCAAGCAGCGTTCTTGCGTCAGCACGGGAGAGCAGCGAGGCCCGTTATTGTAGCCATAAGGATCCTCATATGCTGTCGGGTAAGCGTGGGCCCAAATTTCCTTGCCCGTTTCAACGTTGCGGCACGACACGATTTCACGGTTTTCTTCACGATGATGAATTACCACGCGATCACCCAATACCGACGGCGCACTGTAGCCTGTGCCGATGGATTCTTTCCAGAGCACGGGAGGGGGCGTGGCGGTCCAGTCCAGCTTTAACTGAGTTTCACCAGAGACGCCGGTATGCCGCGGGCCAAGGAATGTTGGCCAGTCTTCTGCCAGCAAGTTTACCGGCACCGATGTTAGCCAGAATGTGAAACCTAAGATTTGTAGGGCGATCTTATTCACGCGGAAACTCCGATTAACGAATGGTTACGAAATCATTGTGATTGATCAGCGCGTGAATCAGCATGGTGCGCGACTTTGACACTGCGTCATCTGATTCAGGGGCGGTGGTCAGGCTGCGAAATTCATGCATCGCGGCGACTGAGGCAGCGACCTCCTGTGCATTCGCGTCCACTGCTAGTACTGTTTGAAATGCAGCTTGTACGAAAGTGGCATCGGTATCAATCTGCGGCAGTGCAGACACCAGCGTGGCGATCTTCACGGCGAGCACGCTAGCCAATTCGCTGTTTTCTAACGCCAATGCCTGTTGCGGGACAATACTGTCCACGCGGCGATAGCACTCGAGCACGCTGGCATCGTCAAACATCGACAGAAATTTCTGATGCTCATTGTTTGAGTGCACATAATACAAACTCCTCCGCCGCGATGTGTCGTCGTTCACCGGAATCGAAGGGCCACCGAGCGTTAAATCTAATTCACCGCCGAGATGCAGTAAACCATCCCGCACAAGTTGGGCTTCCATGCGAATGGGATTGGCCCGCCAAAACCAGCGATTGCCGCTGTCGTGTTGGGAATTCACGTCAGCGGCGGCGTATCGACTGGACGTCATGCGATAGGTGTTGGACGTCAAAATTAGGTGATGGATGTGCTTCATGCTCCAGCCACTCTCGATAAGTTCCACCGCGAGCCAGTCGAGCAGTTCGGGATGCGTCGGCGGCATCCCTTTGCGGCCGAAGTCAAACACTGTGGGGACGAGTGGCGTGCCGAAATGCCTAGCCCAGATATGATTCACGGCGACTCGCGCTGTAAGCGGATTGTCACGATGTGTCATCCACTCCGCCAACGCAGTTCGACGGCCCGTGCTGGTTTTGGGGAACGGTTTGCGGCGGGACTCTTCTGTCTCAAGATTGGACTCCAGTGTCTTCAGGGAACCCGTCAGCGATACGTAGGTATTTCCCGGGACGTCCAGAGCCCCGCGCGAGACTTCGAGGGACTTCTGGGCAGCTGCGAGTTTGTCGGCTGCCTCCGCCCGTTTTTCGACATTCGCCTGCAGGCAATCGAGCTCAGCCCTGAGCACATTTTCAGCCGCGGCGGCAGCAGCAACTATCCGTTCGGCCTTCGCTGCTGCTGCCACAAGACTGTGCGATTCCGGAGCATCGGGATTCTCCGCGAGCGCTCGATCTGCCGCGGATCGCGCTTGGATCGACGGCGGTTCTGCCTGCAGTTTGTTGAGGGTAGTTTCCGCAATTTGAACAACCAAAGTCGCCTGATCGACGGGCAATATGTGGTCAGCAGTTGGCCCCGAAACGGCTTCACGCAAATTCACAGACTCTGGCAATGAAGTGAGCGTAAACGAGACAAACGTCGCTTGGGCGTCGAATGTGATCAGATCGAGCCGCCCAACTCGTCGCGCAAACGGCAACCGATACGCGATCGAATGCATGCCGTCGACGACCATATTCACCAACGTGCCACGTACCCGAATTAGCAGTTCGTGCGACGTATTTAGACTGACCATGCGACTTTCTGCCGCTTCAGACGGATACATCTGCACGCCCTCTTGCAGGAATGAAACTTGAGCTTTTGGGCCGTCCACGAACGCACTTAAATACGTCATCACTTCATGGGTATCGTCAGCTACATCAAATGCAATCCCGACGGACTTCCAAACATCGCCTCCGGTTGGAACGTATTTTAACGTGGCCTGAAAATCTTGTGGTGGCAGGTGCACGAGCCGCAAAGTCGCTCGCGTCGCACCTGCCTGCGACTGCAGAAGTTTGCCATCGGCATAATTCCATGTCCCACTTCGCTGTTCCCAGTGTTCAGGACGCGCGACTGAAAAGTCGTCAGACACTACGACGGTGGCTTCATTCGAATTACCGGCAGCTCCTAGTTGTGCCGGCACACTGTTCAGGACTGCTCGCGCCGCAGCAAGTTTCTCTTTGGCAGCGATGAGTGTCAAACGGGCATTTTCAATCTGACGCTCTGCGGCCTGCAAATAAGCGTCGATGACACCTTGCCGCAACCCTGGATTCCAAGCCTCCGCCGGCAACACTAATGGTGCAATTGAGAAATCACCACACGCCAGAAACTGGGGAATCGCAGGGTGCATGACGCGTGCTGGATCCGGATTGCGATCGTCGCCGCGAATGTGCAGGTATGTCGGAGTGTCGAGATTGCAATCGAAGGCGCGGGGCAGACCATCTTTTTCGAAATCGAGTTCACTCCCCATGATGTCGGTACGAACCTGATACGGCTCAAAGAAGGCACGCATCTGATAATAGTCTACATGCGAAATGGGATCATATTTGTGGTCGTGGCACTTCGCACAGTTGAAGGTCAGCCCCAAGAGGGCTTTGCATGTGTGCTGAACCGTCTCATCCATCCAACTCGTCCGGTTAAACTTGAAATACTGACGCGCCAGAAATCCCGATGCTCGCAGTCGGTCAGGGTCATTCGGATACAACTCATCGGCTGCCAGCATTTCGCGGACCATTTGGTCGTAGGCTTTGTCGCTGTTGAGCGATTCAACGATCCAGTCGCGCCAATGCCAGATATGTTTTTGCGAATTCCGAACTTCAGCACCAAGTCCCCACCAGTCGCTATACCGCCAAATGTCCATCCAATGACGTCCCCAACGTTCACCATATTGGGGACTTGCCAGCAGTCTCCTAACCACACGCGTGGATGCGTCCGGAGACGCGTCATCCAAGAACGCAGACTGTTCGGCAAGTGTCGGCGGTAGCCCGCTCAGATCGAATGAAACTCGCCGCAGCCAGATTCGTTTCCCGGCGACAGGTTGTGGGGTTAGTCCATGCTGCTCATGCGACGCTGAGATAAAAGCGTCGATGGGATTGGCGTTCCATCCGGCATTCATGACGTTGGGAACTTCACTTCGGATCGGAGGTCTGAACGCCCAATGATCCCGAGGATCTGCTTCCTGTGGTTCGTCCGCTGGAGCGTTTGCGCCTGCGTTGATCCAGCGGCGGATGGCATCGATCTCATGAGGTTTAAGTGCTTCTCCTTCCGGTGGCATCCGTGCAGCCAAATCTTGCGCGGAGATTCGTTTGAATAAATTGCTTGCTGCAGCATTTCCAGGCACAATCGCCGGCCCGCCGTCACCTCCGCCGATTGCCGCCGCCGCGGTATCAATCCGAAGACCGCTTTCCTGTTTCAACGCCCCGTGACATGCGAAACAGCGTTCTTGGAAAACGTGCCGCACCTGCGTCCGATAATCCACAGCGTCATCAGCCAGTACGAAGCTGGTGATGAGCATCATAAAATAGTGAATCAAGAACGTCATCACGGACCCGAATTTGGCGAGCGGTGCTGGTTAACCATCGGTACGATGAATGATGCGTCTAAAGCGCACCACGCACGTCACGAGGCAAGGGGGGGCGATAAAGATGGCAGGGGGGAAATGCCGAATTCCAACGCACTGAGATTCGGCAACAGAAGGATCAGTGATTCCATATTTCAATGCTGGGAGATTGATTGTTCGTGTGGCACGGCGTGGGACGCGTCACATCGTACACCATTGCTAGCGGAATTTCTGCATTCGATAGCCATCTTTTTCTGATACAATCTCAATCATGACGTCGTGCAGCTTAGAGGACAATCGGACGCGATGACGATCAAGATTGGTCGCCTTTACCGTGCGATCAATGTCCAAAAACGCATCAATACTCAAGTGATGTTTGGAAGTCCGAAAGAAGGCCAGAAACATCGGAATATTGGTTGTACCCCGTAATTTCAAGCTGCCATCCTGATCTGTTTTAACGAGTAATTCATCGTCCGCCACATCGATCGTGGTCTTCAATATTTCACTGCGGTTGCCTTCGCCGCAACGCAGTCGCTCCTGTTTATCCACCCAGCGTTGAGTCACCTCAATCGCTTGCGTTACGGAACTCAGATCGGGCAGTGTGACGAACGTCGTGGCACATGCTGTTGCAGCGTCCTCTGCCGCCGCTGCCGAGCCTAGTTGGCTCAGCGATTCAAGCACGGGATCCAAGAGTTCGGGAGTGAGCTTCGATGCTTTCAGCAGGATGGCATACTTCGTGAGTGCTTGATGCAGTGGGATCAGGCGTTCAAGTGCTTCAGGAACGAAGGATGCAGCCATGTCTCGCGCACCGCTCACCCGAGCGTTAGCAGCTATGGCTTCGTTGCTATTCTGCTTTAGCCAATCGAAAGTCACGCGGAGATCTCCTACCAGCAACACGGGATTGTCCCGCCATTGGATCGCAAGTTCGAAGGCTGCATCTCGTTTCATGTGGTCCCAACGTCTGATAAAGTGAATAATCAGCAAATGAAAAGTGGAAATTAATACTCGTTTTGTGCTTCCCCGGATAACGCGTGGAGAGTTGCATCCGCGCGTTTGGCAACCTGTCGGATTGTGCGCTGGTCACGTTCTGCTGCCAGCTTCTGCAGCGCATCGTCCAACGACATGACGCCCAGTTCTCCGTCGATGCGACAGCGGACGTTGACCGCATTCTGTTCGGCCTCTTTTGGGCCCACCACCAGCATGTAGGGAATTAGATCCAACTGTGCTTCGCGGATCTTGGCCTGCACACGCGCACTCTGGAGGTCCGTTGTCACTCGGAAACCGGCCTGACGCAGCTTCCCTGCAACTTCGGTAGCGTAGTCGTCCGTCTTCTCACTCAAGGGCAAAACGCGAATCTGCTCCGGAGCCAGCCAGAGTGGAAAAGCGCCGGCGAAATGTTCGATCAGCACACCCACAAATCGCTCCATCGAACCGAAGGGAGCCCGGTGAATCATGACAGGGCGATGGGTCTTATTATCCGCGCCGGTATATTCCAACTGAAAGCGTTCGGGCAAATTGTAATCCAACTGCACGGTGCCAAGCTGCCATTCTCGGCCAAGGCAATCTTTCACCATGAAGTCGGCCTTTGGGCCATAGAATGCGGCTTCACCTTCGCACTCAATGAAAGGAAGCCCCTGTTCGGTGAGGACTTTTCGCAGGGTGTTCTGCGCATTCTCCCACAACTCGGGACTGCCCACGTACTTGTCGGATTTAGGATCACGCGATGACAATTGAACTCGATAATCTTGGAGTCCGACAGCCTGCAGAACGTACTTGACAAGGCCAAGCGTATCCTTGAACTCCTGTTCAACTTGTTCGGGCGTACAAAACAGATGCGCATCATCCTGTGTCAACCCCCGGACGCGGAGCAAACCATTTAACTCGCCCGACTGCTCGTGGCGATACACCGTGCCGAATTCGGCCAATCGCACCGGCAAATCACGATAACTATGCGGCATTGCTTTATACATCTGGACATGATGCGGACAATTCATGGGCCTAAGTAGAAAGCGTTCCTGCTGCCGTTCCCAGCGACGCAAAACTTCGCGTTTTTGTTCGTCGTTGCCATTGAGCGGAAAGTCCTTGTCATCGAATCCAAGCACTTTCGCCGCATCCAAGAATATGCGTTCAACTTCTGGAGTCGGGGATAAAACATCCGTGTCGTGCGGGTCAAGACATCGAATCCAGTAGTCCACCAATTGCCCAGCCGAATGTCCAAAAATTGGCGCGAACTGTGAATCCCGATAGTACGGAAAGTGTCCGCTAGTTTCGTACATTTCGACGCGTCCAATGTGCGGCGAATAAACCGGCTGATAGCCTCGTCGCAGCAACTCGGCCTTGATGAAATCTTCCAGCGTTGCACGAATCGTCGCGCCTTTCGGAAGCCAGAGACACAACCCTTGGCCGACTTCGTTCGAGATTGTGAACAACCCCAGTCGCTTACCAAGCACGCGATGATCACGCTTCTTCGCCTCTTCAAGTTGTTCCAAATACGCTTTCAAATCTTTCTTGTCGAACCATGCCGTGCCGTAGACGCGTTGCAGTTGGCGGCCAGACGCATCACCTTTCCAATAGGCGCCAGCGACGCTGGTAATCTTGAACGCTTTAATCTTGCCTGCATGAGGGATATGCGGGCCGCGACACAAATCCAAGAATTCGCCCTGACGATAAAAACTGAGCGTTGGATGTGCGGCGAGTCCAGTGCGAATGTGTTCTGTTTTTAGCGTCTGGTTCAGATCGCTGCAAAGCTGAATTGCTTCCTCGCGTGACGCCTCAAAACGAGCAAAAGGCTCCGCCGCATCGACGATTTTCTGCATCTCAGCTTCGATCCGCGGAAAATCTTCTTCGCTGATCGGAATCGTGAGATCGAAGTCGTAATAGAATCCATTGCCTGTGGTCGGGCCAAATGCGAGGCCAACGCCGGGAAACAAACGCATGATCGCGCGGGCCATCACATGCGCGCAACTGTGTCGCAGGACACCCAGTGCCTCAGCATCGCGTTCCGTGATCAACTTGAGCGGCACAGGGCGTAGATCGGTGAGGTCGGCTAGCGGTCGCATCGAATCGACAACCTTGCCGTTAATGCTGGCTGCCACAGTCGCCTTTGCCAGCCGCTCGCCAATCCCAGCAGCGACATCCAGTGCAGAAGCAAAATCTTGGTGTTCGAGAACAGTCCCGTCGGGCAATTGAACCTTGATCATGAGTTATTCTTGTCGACCCTAAAAACCTGCCCGTTCAAATCACGGCTGCTACGAGAAGTCGCGCGAACAAGCAGAAACACAATTAGGTGGTGTTTTATCGGCTGGAGCCTCGCACTTCAAACTGCAATGATTTCTCCATGTCGCGGATCGTCAGAAGTCCGTCTCGCCTCCGGGACTTCGCCTGCCGTTAGCTGGTGTCGGGTCTGCAAAAACTCGCCCAAATCGCGGAAAACGTTGAGTTTTCACGGCAGAGTGTTGCTTTGACAAGCAGTGTTCATTTATGGTGCGGACACCAATTTTGGCTGTTAATCTCATTCCGCTCCTGCGGAATGATTTTCAACAAGGTTATGTTCCTTTCAAAAGCGAGATTGAATTTATGACTACGGTGTCCGCGCTTCCTTACAAGGTTGCAAATTTAGAATTGGCTGAGTTGGGGCGTAAAGAAATTGAAATTGCCGAAATCGAGATGCCGGGGCTGATGGCCCTCCGCGAAAAATATGGCAAAGCACAGCCGCTCAAAGGGGCCCGAATTGCTGGGTGCCTGCACATGACGATTCAGACTGCTGTGCTCATCGAGACGCTCACGGCGCTCGGGGCGGAAGTGCAATGGTCCAGCTGCAACATCTTTTCGACACAAGATCACGCGGCAGCCGCGATCGCGGTCACTGGCGTTCCCGTGTACGCATGGAAGGGTATGACTGCTGAAGAATTCGATTGGTGCATCGAACAGACTGTCTTCTTCCCAGACGGCGAACCGCTCAATATGATTCTGGACGATGGCGGTGACCTGACAGTGATGGTCCACGACAAGTTTCCAGAACTGCTAAAAGGCATCAAAGGTCTTTCCGAGGAGACAACGACTGGCGTGCACCGCCTGCATCAAATGCACGCGGCCGGCAAACTGGCCGTGCCGGCAATCAACGTGAACGATTCTGTCACGAAGAGCAAGTTCGACAATCTCTACGGATGTCGCGAGTCATTGGCAGATGGGATTAAGCGTGCCACCGACGTCATGATGGCGGGGAAAATTGTGGTGATCTGTGGCTACGGCGACGTAGGAAAGGGGTGTGCTGATGCGATGGATGGGCTCGGTGCTCGGGTGATCGTCACGGAAATCGACCCGATCTGTGCGTTGCAAGCCTGCATGGAAGGCTTTCAAGTCACCACGATGGAAGAAGCAGCTCCTCAGGGAGACATCTTCGTAACGACAACCGGGAACGTCGGTGTAATTCGTGGCGAGCACATGGATAAGATGAAGCATCAAGCCATTGTGTGCAACATCGGTCACTTCGACTCCGAGATTCAAATTGCATATTTGAATAGCCACGAAGACATTCAGAAAGTTCGCATTAAGACTCCGGCTGACGAGGGTGGCCCGGTTGATAAGTATGTGTATGGCAATGGCAAGGCAATCATTGTGCTAGCTGAAGGTCGCTTGGTAAATCTCGGCTGTGCGACTGGGCATCCATCTTTCGTCATGAGCAATAGTTTTACGAATCAGGTCATGGCCCAGTTGGCGCTGTGGGATGATGCCAGCAATTATGAAGTCGGCGTGCATCTGCTGCCAAAAGAATTAGACGAAGAAGTGGCTCGTCTGCATCTGGGAAAACTCGGTGCAAAGCTGGAAACGCTCACTGCCGAGCAGGCGGCCTACATCAACGTGCCTGTCAGCGGCCCTTATAAGCCCGAACATTACCGCTACTAAACCCAAGTCTGAAAGTT
Organism: Planctomycetota bacterium; assembly: GCA_003670925.1. GTDB lineage: Bacteria > Planctomycetota > Planctomycetia > Planctomycetales > Planctomycetaceae > SXXK01. Next base: position 44,346 of record QWQG01000196.1, read on the forward strand.
AGCAGGAATTCGCCTGTGCAGATTAAAATTTTCAGCCCCCGGCGAACGACAAGTCGCCGGGGGCTTTTTTTGGGGCAAGTCAATTCGGAATTTCGACGGATGGAAAGCTTAGGCGGCTTTCTATTTCCTCGAAAAACGGTAACCGACGCCTCGCACCGTTTCGATAAGGTCGGTGGTGTCGCCCAGTTTTTTGCGAAGGGCGCGGACGTGCACGTCGATTGTGCGTTCAAGGGAATTTGCGTCTTCACCGCGCGATGTTTCTAGCAGCTCATTTCGCGAAAATGGCCGGCCTGGCTGCGACATCATCGTCCACAACATCCGAAATTCCGTGGGTGTGAGTTCCAGTTCAATCCCGTTGTATTTGACCGCATGATTCGTGCGGTCAATTTCAATGCCGTGCAGTTGGAGCACATTCTTCCCGGTATCGACAGTGTCAGATCGCCGCAGTAGGGCTTTAATGCGGTGCATGAGCGGCTGCACACGAAACGGTTTCGTCACGTAATCGTCGGCGCCCATATTAAAGCCGACGATCTCGTCAGTCTCGCCGCTCCGCGCGGTGAGCATCATCACGGGGATCGCTTTGGTACGTGCGTCGGATTTCAGAAGTCGGCAGATTTGCAGTCCGTCAATTCCCGGGAGCATCAGATCCAGCAGACAAAGGTCGGGAATCAATGTCTGCGCTTTCAGCAATCCATCACGCCCATCCCGCTCCCAATGCACATCGAAACCCTCCTTCTGCAGGTTGTAGACAATCACGTCAGCAATGGACTGTTCGTCTTCAATCACAAGAATGTTGGGTTGCATGGAAGTCTATCTGCTTATGAAATTTAGCGATGCAGCCGAGGATGCCGGATAATGGCAGCCTCAACCAAGTACACGACATCTTCGGCGATATTCGTGGCGTGGTCGGCAACTCGTTCCACATGACGAATCACGGAAAACAAGTGCAGACTCGGCTCTACAAGTTCCGGTTGCCGTTTCATCACGGTGACCACCTCTTCGATCAATTCACGGTTCAACTTATCCACGAGTTCGTCACGCTTGCAGATCAGACGTGCGGCCACCGAATTTTCTTCAACAAACGCATCAATGCTGTCATGCAACATGCTCAGCGCTTCTTCCGTCATCTGACTCAAACGGCTAGGCATGGTAAATTCGCCATGTTCCGCAATTCCGGCTGATCTTTCAGCGATACTCACTGCAAGGTCAGCAACTCGTTCTAATTCTGCGGCAATTTTCATCACCACAGCCACGCGACGAAGGTCATTCGCTACCGGATGATAGAGCGCCAGAATTTTCAGGCACTCTTCTTCGATCCGAATATCCCATCGATCCACTTCGCCGTCGCGCAGTGAAACTTCTTGGGCCAGTTCGCTGCGGCCATGGTTTAGACCATCGACAGCGTCATGAATCAGTTCTTCAACGGTTGAACACATCGACAGAATGTCTCGATGCAGGTATTCCATTTCGTTGACAAAGTGAATGGTCATACGCCACAGATCCTAGGGGTTTTGCGTACAGCCATTGACCTCGTCGTTGGGCTTCGCATTGTGAAGATGGTTATTAATAAATTGTTAAGGCAGTGACCAACTCTCGGAGCTAATCGTGAATTTTCGCAAATTGTTAAGATAGCCTTTGCGGGATGCCAGATCTCCCGTCAGCCGAAGCGACCTGTGATGTAATCTTCAGTCTTTTTCTCTGAAGGTCCGGTAAAGATCTTCATGGTAGGCCCGGTTTCCACGAGCACTCCTTTATAGAAGAATGCTGTTTGGTGGCTGACGCGCGACGCCTGCTGCATATTGTGGGTCACGATCACAATTGTATAGTTGGCGCACAGTTCTCCGATCAGATTTTCGATGCGGTCAGTGCTCGCGGGGTCCAAGGCAGACGCCGGTTCATCCATCAGAATGATGCGGGGATTGGTTGCTAACGTGCGGGCGATACAAAGTCGCTGCTGCTGACCACCAGACAATGCCATGGCGGACTTTGTGAGTCGATCTTTCACTTCATCCCATAATGCCGCTTTTTTTAGACAAGACTCCACTAAATCCGCAAGGACGGACCGATTTGTTTCTCCTGCCACACGCGGCCCGTAGGCGACGTTATCAAAAATTGATTTTGGAAATGGGGTCGATTTTTGAAATACCATGCCAACATGTTTCCGCAGCAGCACCACATCGACGGCCGGGTCCATAATGTTTTGGCCTTCGACCAAGATTTGACCCACGCAGCGGGAACCTTCGATCAGGTCGTTCATCCGGTTGAGCGTCCGCAGAAAAGTACTTTTCCCGCAGCCGGAAGGGCCAATCAACGCGGTCACAGATCGCTCGGGAACGGTCAGGGACACATTAAACAGGACCTGATGTTCACTATAATAGAAATCGAGGCCGTTGACTTGGATCGCCGCTGGATGGGCCGACATATCGAGGTTGCGATCGACACCTGCGACGGAAGGCGGGACAGAACTGGAGGTAATGGCTGGCATGTTGAATTCGGTCCGATATGCTCAAGTGTTTCCTAAGACGCGTGGTGGATCTGCGTTCACCATTTTAATCGTCTGCTCGCATAATGCCGCACCACCATGGCGACTGCATTGACTGACAGCAGGACGAGCATCAGCACGATGATTCCGGAGGCCGCCACAGCCGTGAATCGATCTTGAGGATCAGGCCGCTTCGACCAGTCATAAATTTCAATCGGCATGGCGGTGAACTGGTCAAGCGGAGCATGCAGCACCTGCAGCGGTCGCGTGATCAGTTTAACAGGCGAATCAATGTTGCCGGGGACCATGGTTGTGATCGTCAAAGCGCCCAGCATAATTAGCGGCGCTGCCTCACCAATCGCGCGCGATGTCGATAAGATCACGCCTGTGGAAATCCCCGGAAGCGCGGCAGGAATCACCTGGCGCCAGATCGTCTGCCAACGTGTCGCGCCCAGCGCTAGCGAAGCCACTCGGATGGAACTGGGGACCGATCGCAGAGCTTCCTGCGCTGCAGAAATCACAGTAGGCAGCACGACAAGTGTGAGTGTCAGAGCTCCCACAAGGATGTTGTCTTCATAAATCGGCAATTTTAACAATCGGAGGCGAAACAGGCCAAGAATGTTGAAGGCATGCTGCCCGTCAAACCAAACTTTCAAGACAGCAGCCAAACTTCGAAACACGGTATACCCAAGAATGCCATAGACGATCGAAGGCACGCCGGCGAGGTTGGAAATATTTGTCTTGATCACGCGTACAAAAAAACTGTCCTTGGCAATCTCCTCGAGGTAAATCGCCGAGCCAACTCCGACCGGTACTGAAAACAACGCCGTAAAGAGGATTAGCCAGAATGAACCCCACAATCCGGCTAACATCCCAGCCTTGATCGGGTTTGATGAATTTGGATTGTACACAAAGTCGAACGCCAGACGACCGACGCTGCTCCAGATGATTGCGGCAAGGAGCACGATCAGCACCGCCAATGCGGCGTAGGTCACGAAGCGACAGGTCCATGAAAAAACACGGGAAAGGAACAACCGGCGACGAATTGAGCCGTCAGTTCCGGAAATGAAACTCACTGGAGCAGACTGTTGGCCCGCAACTCTTGGCGTTCCGGATCCTCGGGTGCTCATTGATAGACCTCCCGGTAGCGCCGCAGGACCCAGCCAGAGATCACGTTGATCGTCAATGTGATGGCAAACAAGGCAATCCCGACAGCGTAGATGCTCATGCGACTAATCGAATCCGCCGCACTGTCGCCGGTACTGGCGTGAACCATGAAACCAGTCATGGTTTGTGCTCCCTGAAGTGGATTGAGGGTCGCGATTGCCTGTTGCCCCCCCGCAATCGTGACGGCCATCGTTTCGCCGATCGCTCTCGAAAACGCCAGCAGGAATGCTGCCAGAATACCCGATAACGCTGCCGGAACAACAATCCGAACCGAGACATCAAAACGCGTACTTCCCAAAGCAAAAGCCGCTTCCCGGAGACTCCGTGGAACAGATCGAATCACGTCTTCGCTCAGCGATGCGATTAACGGTGTGACCATGATGCCCACCACAATTCCGGCGCTCAGCGTATTGAAGATCTGGAGGTCTATTCCCACCAGACTAAACATGGGCTTCAGAATCCATGGTGTGATGAATTTTAACGCAAAAAATCCGAAAACTACGGACGGAATGCCAGCTAGGATTTCTAGGATTGGTTTCAGAAACTCTCGTTCTCGAGGGCCTGCGTACTCACTCATGTAAATCGCTGCTCCCAGCCCTGCGGGAACGCTCACCAGTGACGCAATTCCAGCGACCATCATTGTTCCGCAGAGCAGTGGTATGATCCCGAATCGACCATACTGACCATCCACCGGCTTCCAATGCGTTCCCGTCACAAACTCCCAAAATGACACGCGTTCAAAAAACGCCGTCTTCGCACCAGGGGCGTACACGGCGTTCGTTAACAACACCAAAATAATGGCAGCCGTTGTTAGCACGGACAGGGCCGCGCAGAGGAACAGCGCGGCCTGAATCAGTTTCTCGTAACGCCGAGAAATCCGACGAATGGCCCATGCAGGTAATTTGGCTTGCGTCATGAAGTATTTGTTACTGGATCGCGGCTTCGAAAGCCTCACGGTTGGCCTTCAATTGTTCGTCGCTGACGTCAACATAGCCGACGGCACTCACCTGTTTCTGACCTTCGTTCACAAAGAACC